>NZ_JAESIT010000014.1:0-148539 GCF_016756935.1 Chryseobacterium sp. KMC2 | reverse complement strand
ATATAGAATTACGGGGTAATAATACCTTTTTACAATTGAAGTCAAGTTCGAAAATAGGCGAGAAATTTTGGACTCCAATAGCAACTCCTAACTTTGATAAAAATATGGATGAAAATAGGGTAGAGAGATTTATAAATAATGAAAATTTACCTGAAAACTTATTAAAGATATTTCACAATTAGTGATGTTTGAATTGTATTGCTCGTGCAATGTAAGGTCCTGCATTGATAAAAGATAAGCCACCACAATTGTAATGGCTTATTTTTTATCTAAAATCAATGCTACATTATTTAAAAAGTAGGCCCACCAGGAATCGAACCTGGATCTAAATCACTGATTCGAAAAAACAACATAATTATTCATAATAACCCAGAAGTGAAAAAAAGGACGGAATTGAATAATCAAGCAAGACAACAACAGAATAAAATACAAAAGGTAGGACTATGAGAATAAAAATATTAATATGTATACTAGGTATTTTATTAATATCTTGTAATACTGATTCTTCTGCTAATAGAAAAATGAAGAATACAGTTATAAGCTTTCTAGATGGCATAGAGAAAAGAAATACAAATCAATGTAGAGATTTAATTCATAATGAGCATGAATATTATGGGAGTATTCGTATGCAGGTGTATTTTTTAAATAAAAACTATCGAAAGATTAACTCTTATGTAGATTTGAAAAAAAATATTAATATTAAGGATACAATTTATTTGGGTGCTAAAATGAATTATGTTCAATATTATATAAAGAATGATAATCTCAAAAAAGTTCAAAAACCACTTGTTATTACATTTATTTTTTATAATAAAGTTGGATATGATAAAATTTTCAATTCATTTTTTGTAGAAAATATGTTAGAATGGGAGTGAAAATAAGATCGTTGTTTAGTATTACGTTCCCTTATATTTATAATATTAAGGTTTTTTTGATGTAAGAAGATAAAATAATAATGAAAATTAAAGTACTTAAAATTTCAATGCTTTTTTTATTGTTGAGTATACTAAACGGTTGTAAAATCACTTCAAGATATGAATTAGCATATAATGTTATTAGTAAAGATTTTTTTGGAAAAGAAACTTCTACTAAGCAATTTGGCAAAGATGTTTCCGGTGTATATGTTTTTGATTCTATATATGCATATCCACAAAGAAAATTAACTAATGATGAATCTATTATTTTTAAAAAAGGGATGAAGGTTATTGGTGTAAGTAAAGTTTTAAAAAAAATGGAGAAGGATTATTATAATAAAAATTGGCTGACTATAGGGGATTTAAAAAGGATATACGGGGATCATGTTTTATATGAAGCAACTCCTAATGGTCCCTTAAGTGCTGCTGTGTTTTCAGAAATTAAAGACGATCAATTACGAATAGATGTTATTCCTTTTTTTATAAAAACTCCTAAATATTGTGGTTCTGTAAACAAATACTATTTTAAGTTTTCCGGAAAAAAAATAATAGAAAATAAGAAATGGGTTGATCATTATGAATGTTGGTAAAAACAATTTTATAAACTCTACCTCACTAATACGAGTGTCTCGTTTATGTCTTATGAACAAAATAAAAACCATTGCAAAATCGCAGTGGTTTTTATTTTATGGTTTATGAAAACTATTATATTTACAATACAAAGATCTCTTTAGAAACATTAAGGTAAGTTTTACAAAAGGTAGCGCAGGCGCTCTTGATCTCACAGATATTAATGATTATTAGTTATTTAAATAAAAACATGCGCAAATTCATGAAAATTTGCGCATATTTTAGTTTGTAAACTTGACAGGAATTTATTCAACTCCTTTTTAATTTTTTATGGCTCAAGTCCGGGACCACTACATGAGTTATAGGGAACGCATGTTAATTTATCATTGACAAAACATAGCCTGGTACAATCTGCACCTCCGACAATTGTTTTTAATGCTGCTTTTTCAATTCTTTTTAAATTTTTCATATTAAAAATATTTTATGTTGTGGAACAAATTTCAAAAATAATTATTACATACTAGTTAAAATTAATAAATTTTAACTTTCAAAAATTATATATTATTTTCATTACTGTCTGATAAACAAGACTCCAAATTACAGCTTCTTCAGATTAACAACAAATAAAGGTGCAGGTTGACTATTACTACTTGGCTTAACACTACATTTTTTTATTAAAGTATAAAATAATTGTCCACCACAAGTTATACACTTACAATTTTTATCGGGGTTATCATTTTAATTGTACTTTTGTGCGCCGAAAATACTCGTTTTCATTACTTGAAAACGTCTATAAGCATGAGAACCTTATATAAAAAAAACTATGACCAGAAAATTATCCCTATTACCATTTTTTATTTTAATCTGTAGTTCTACTTTTTCCCAGGAAAAATATGAAGACAGTATTAAAAACATTATTAAAAAGGACTTTGTCAACATTAAGACAACAGACTTTAAAAATTTAGTTCCCTATGAAACTGAAAAAGGGATGGGGTATTTAAACTCAAAAAACAATAAAATAGTTGTTTTGCCTAACTATTACCAATTAGATTTTGCCAAACCAAATTTAAGAGGGAACTATAATAATATTGCCTATTTTGAAATAAATAGCAACACAAAGGAGATGGAGGTGTCTTTGCAAAACTGGGAAATTTTTGAAAATTCGTCAACAAAAAATCCTATAAGAAAAGAGTATTCAAAAGGATTTTATGTTGTTAATAATGCTATTTTTTCTTTTTCAGGCACTTATACTTATTGTCCACAATTATTCAAATACAAGAATGAGGATTTTGCTATCGCTATTAAAGAAAATAGATATGCCGTTATAAAACCAAGTGGTGAAACTTTAAGAAATCTAGATTTTGATTATTCACATTTAGACCTAGTTTATGTAGGAAATGATAAGATTTGGTTCAAGTACAAAACTACGGAAGGAGAACAGGGGGTCATAGATATGAGTGGAGAAAAAAAACTCATAAATGATATAATCAGTAATAGTAGAAGTCAGACAGAGGGTTATTTCGCTTTTATTGATTCTGAGCATTCCATAAAAAGGAAATACTATGGTTATTCCATAGAATCAAATGATGAATTGTATGGAGTGTTAGATTTGTTAACAATGAATTGGTTAATCAGACCACAGAAAATCTTTAAAATTGAGGAAATTAACTACAGTACGGATAAGAATCTGGGGGAAGGGTATAATGTAGAAGATAGGAAAAACTTAAAATTTTATTTCTTGGTTCGCGAAGGAGAAAAAGAAGCATCATATTACATTGACAACAAATTAAAAAAATTTATACCTAAAAGATAAATACTCTTGAATCTTTCTAGTATCGTATATTTTTTTGATATAGTCTGTAACAAGAATAAACCCTAGCTATGCAAAGTCTCCTGGCTTTGAATTCATGAAAATAAAAGCCATTGCAATTTGCGCTGGCTTTTAATGACATACACACAATGATATTTAAGCCTTTAAATCTAAGTGGAGTTTATTTAAGTAAAATTCCAACTAAAAAAATAATTATACTTTTGAAGTTAGAAGAGCTGTTAAGATGTAAACATAAGGATTTTCCCATCTTTTATTTTACAGATGCTACTACTAAAGAAAGCGATTATGGAAAAAAAATTTTAAATAGATTATTACAGCCTTCAAATTATAGTATTGATAATTTTGAAGTAAAAAATCAATCAGTTGTATATGGAGAGTATACTTATTTTAAAAATGGAAAATTTATTAAAAATAAAGATCAAATAAGTGCGTTTTTTGAAAAGTGTAAAGATTCATCAAAACCTTAATGTAATATAAAGAGCTACCATTTCTTTCCTAAAATCAGCATTTTAATTACTAATATAATAGGAAGTACCTGCAAGAGGTGGGTAAACCTTTATCTAAAGATAAATATAAAAATTATTAATGGGTATCTTTGAATACATCTTTCAACAAATAATTATCAATCTGATTGGTAATAGTGTATATTATATATTACGCAAATTAATAGGAGATAGAAGAAGCTATAAAGAAATACAGGATCAAACAGAGGGGTATATAAAATTTCTTACAGGTCTTATATTTATTTTTATCATTATAGTTTTAATGAAAAAGTTTGTACGATAAAATGGGAGGGTTTCCTTTGCTATCAGCTTAGAAAATGTTTTTACTCCTTTATGGCTTATAATGATGGAGTTTGATACAATTTAAAAGAATGGCTGTTGGCTTTATGAGTGGCAGTATCATATAGCTTATAATTATTAAACTACACTTATCCACAAAAAAATGTGGATAACTTGTTAATTTTAACATTAAATTAATATTTCGTATTAGAATTATTTGTACATTTACTATGTAATAATAATCGAAGTGGAAACTTTTTTTGCTTTTCTTACCCTTGAAATTGCAATTAAATTTGAAATAAAAATTTAAGCACAGCATTGTCGGCTGTGCTTTTTTATTGTTGTCTAATTAAAAAAAATGAGATGTATTATCTACTGAATCCGCTCCTAAAGAGCGGGTTCTTTTATTTTTTGATGAATGAACTACTATTGATCTCTCATTTTGCCACCTTCAAATTTTCAAAATTGGTTTAAATAATATGTAACTTTACGATTCAAGAGGCCTCATAGTTCAATGGATAGAATAGAAGTTTCCTAAACTTTAGATCCAGGTTCGATTCCTGGTGGGGCTATTTTTAAAATAGGTAGAAGCCTGTCTTATACTATATGTCGTGTACTGTTGAAGAATTCTTTATTATCTGATACAAGGCTATTTTAGTATCCTTGCTAACCGATGTACTTTAAGATAAAAAAACAGAGAGCTCATTGGCTCTCTGTTTTATAGTTAGTTTTCAAGTTTTTCCTTGATGTATTTTGCGGTATAAGACTTCTTGTTTTTTGCCAGATCTTCCGGGGTTCCGGCGAATACTACTTCACCACCATGTTTTCCGGCTTCAGGGCCGATATCGATAATATGGTCTGCACATTTGATAATATCCGGCTGGTGCTCAATAACGATCACAGAATGGCCAAGATCAATCAGTGCCTGCAGGGATTTCAACAGTTTCTGAATATCATGGAAATGAAGCCCAGTAGAAGGCTCATCAAAAATAAACAGGGTTTTATCTGTTGTAACGCCTTTAACAAGGAATGATGCCAGTTTTACACGCTGTGCTTCACCACCGGAAAGGGTAGAAGAGCTCTGTCCCAGCTGCAGATAGCCCAGCCCAACTTCCTGTAAAGGTCTTAGCTTGGTAACAATCTTTTCTTCATTATTATCTTTAAAGAATTCCAGGGACTCATCTACGGTCATATGAAGGATATCGGAAATATTCTTTTCATCAAACCTTACTTCAAGGATCTCGTTTTTGAAACGCGTTCCTTTGCAAACTTCACATTCCAGTTCTATATCAGCCATAAACTGCATAGAAACATTGATCACCCCTTCACCTTTACATTCGTCGCATCTTCCGCCATCTACGTTGAATGAGAAGTGTTTAGGTTTGTAACCCATCATTTTAGATATTTTCTGCTTGGCAAACAGATCACGGATGTCATCGTATGCTTTCAGATAGGTTACAGGGTTGGAACGGGAAGACTTTCCGATCGGGTTTTGGTCGATCAGTTCAATATTTTTAATCAGTTTTTTAGGGAATTCCACAGAATCATAATCGCCTTTTTTACCCCCCATTCCTAATTGGATCTGGATATCATTGGTGAGGATTTCTTTCATTAGCGTAGACTTTCCGCTTCCTGAAACTCCGGAGATCACCACCAGGCTTTCCAAAGGAATATCTACATCAATATTTTTAAGGTTATTCTGACGGGCTCCCTTGATATGAATCCATTCTTTCCCTTTTCTGCGTTTTGTCGGAACTTCAATTTTCAGTCTTCCGGTAAGGTATTTTGAAGTAAGCGTATCTGCATCTTTCAGGTCTTTGTAATTACCGGCAAATACCAGTTCTCCACCAAGATAACCCGCTTCCGGACCAATATCTATAATGTAATCGGCGGTTCTCATTACATCTTCATCATGCTCTACCACAATAACCGTATTTCCTAAGTCACGAAGGTTTTTCAAGACTTCGATCAGGTTTTCCGTATCCTTTGAATGCAGACCGATAGAAGGTTCATCCAGGATATAGATAGATCCTACTAAAGAACTTCCTAAGCTTGTTGCCAGATTAATTCTCTGACTTTCACCACCGGAAAGTGTATTGGAGGTTCTGTTTAACGTTAAATATCCTAAACCAACCTTTAATAAAAATTCCAGGCGGGTTGTAATTTCATATAACAGTCTTTTTGCTACTTCCTGGTCATGCTCAGACAGCTGTAATCCATTAATTAAAGGAGCCAGCTCATCCAAAGGAAGCTCAATCATCGATTGGATGTTGTGCCCGTCTACTTTTACCCAACTGGTTTCCTCACGAAGCCTTAAGCCCTCACAGGTATGGCATAATGTTTTTCCTCTGTAGCGGGAAAGCATCACACGGTACTGGATTTTATATAGGTTTTCCTCAAGCATCTTGAAGAAATTATTAATAGAAGGGAAACTATTACTTCCGTCACCTTTCCAAAGGAAGTTTTTCTGTTCCTTTGTTAACTGATGATAAGGTTTATGAATAGGGAAGTCGCCTGCCTTTTTGATAAAATCTTTTTTCCATTCGCTCATGGTTTCCCCTCTCCAGCATACTACGGCATCTTCATAGATAGATAAGGTTTTATTGGGTACCACAAGATCGTCATCAATTCCGATAACTTTTCCATAGC
Source organism: Chryseobacterium sp. KMC2 (assembly GCF_016756935.1). Classification (NCBI taxonomy): domain Bacteria; kingdom Pseudomonadati; phylum Bacteroidota; class Flavobacteriia; order Flavobacteriales; family Weeksellaceae; genus Chryseobacterium; species Chryseobacterium sp. KMC2. Next base: position 141,793 of record NZ_JAESIT010000014.1, on the reverse strand, counting down.
CTTCACAAGCCGGACATGCCCCATAAGGATTATTGAAGCTGAAAAAATGAACATTGGGTTCCAGAAATTCTATCCCATCCAGTTCAAACTTATTGGAGAATTCTTTTACTGCTCCCGTGTCCGGATTTTTCAGTGCACAATATCCGCGGCCTTCATAAAAAGCCATCTGAATAGAGTCTGCAAGCCGTTGTAAGAAACTTTCATCTTCTTCATAAGAAAAACGGTCAATCACAAGATTGATGATCATTCCTTTTTCAGGGACAAACCCGAAACTCTCCAAATCTTCTATTCCTGCTACATTTCCATTTATTTCAAGTCTTGTGAACCCTGCCAGCTTTAAAATATTCAGTGTTTCCTTAAAATTATCAGCATCATATTCCAGAGGTGCAGTTAATAAAAAAGGAGTGTCTTTTTTTGATGCTTTAATAAAATCGACCACATCAGAAACCGAATCTTTTTTCACTTCCTCTCCGGAAACAGGAGAAAAAGTTTTTCCGATTCTGGCAAACAGAAGTTTCATATAATCATAGATCTCAGTGGATGTTCCTACTGTAGACCGTGGATTGGAAGAAATTACTTTCTGCTGGATGGCAATAGAAGGGGCCAGTCCTTTAATATCATCAATTTTAGGTTTTTCCAGTTTCCCTAAAAACTGTCGTGCATAAGAACTTAAACTTTCTACATACCTTCTCTGTCCTTCTGCATAAATCGTATCAAAAGCCAAAGATGATTTACCGCTTCCCGAAACTCCTGTAATCACGATCAGTTTGTTTTTAGGAATCAGAACATCTATATGTTTCAGATTGTTAAGATGTGCATTCTTAACGAAAATCTGTTTTTTTATATCTATTTCTGTTGTACTAGCCATATTCTGTTTATTCATAAAAGTAACTGTACAGTATTTAATCTGCCAGTAATGGTGTTTTGCCCCCGGAATATTCCGGAACAGTCATCAATTGAACTTTTAAATTCATTCGTACATTCTCCTGATATTAAACTGCATTATGGATGAAATGCTGTTAGAAAATACAGTTGAAAAGAATGTCTTCTCCTGAAAAATTAAGACCCACAAAATTACGAATTTTTAGTGAAAATTCGATGCTTGTCTTGTTTTCAAAATAAATAGCAAAATAAGTGAAAAAAGACATCTGAAAACCAAATAATGCGCTGATAAAAAGGAAAATAGAACATTTTTGAGTGGAGTTATTCTTTTCGGATATTTATTTTTCATTGTATTTTAAGGAATTTTATGATTTTAATTATGTTTTTTTACACAACTATTGTTTTATGTTTAAAAATTATTTAAAATTGTATTCATAAATATGTAATATAGAGATGAGGAAATTATTCAGAGATCTGGTTACACATTTAATGAGAAAAAGATAGAAAAAATTACTCCCTCAAACAAAAGATGCAGCACCCCATGCTGCATCTTTTTTTATGACAAGTATCATTTGCCTGTATTGATGAACTCCCTTACTTTTGGAATCTGTTATAAAAGAAAACTACGGATACGTTATGATCAAAAAGATAGGAAGTGCTTTTTTTCTGGGATCGCTGCTTTGGGTACAGGCACAGGAAAAGACGACAGATATTGAAAGCATTGAATTTCAGGGGAAATTTATCTCTACACCTTATAAAAGTGCCAATCAGAATATCAGTGTCATCACAAAAGAAGATATTGCCCATTCTCCGGCCAGAAGTATTGATGAAATTCTTCAGCAGGTTTCAGGTATGGATATCAGAAGGAGGGGAGCCAACGGGGTGCAGAGTGATATCGGCTTTCGTGGTAGTTCTTTTGAACAGGTCTTATTATTGCTGAATGGGATCAGAATGAATGATTCCCAAACCGGGCACAACAACATGAATATTCCGGTAGATTTAGCAGATGTAGAAAAAATAGAAGTTATCAAAGGTCCCGCTGCCAGACGATTTGGTCAGAATGCTTATGCAGGGGTGATCAATATTATCACTAAAGTAAATCCCGGAAAGCGGGTGAAAATAAGTGCTGATGGTGGAGATTATGAAACATATGGTCTCGGTTTCAATGCGCAGTTGGGAAATGAAAAGTTTTCAAGCGCGCTTCAGGCTAATTCAGCTTCTTCCCAAGGATATATGTACAATACTGATTATGAAATCAGGAATGTATTTTATCAGGGCCGGATGGGGATTAAAAACGGAGATCTTAAACTTCAGGCAGGTTTTTCTGAGAAGAAATTCGGAGCCAATGGATTTTATGCTTCTAAAAGTGCTACAGAACAGTATGAGGAAACCCAGGCATCCATTGTAAGTTTGGCCCATCAGCAAACTTTCGGAAAGCTGAAGCTTAATTCTAATGTATATTGGAGAAGAGGGCAGGATATGTACCTTTATAACAGACAGAATCCTTCTTTTTACAGGAATATGCATATTGGAAATAATGTAGGGGGAGAAGTGAATTCCAGTTATCAGTGGGGGCTGGGAACAACCGGAGTAGGTGTAGAACTGAGGAAAGAATTTTTGGTAAGCAGTAATTTGGGTAACCCCAACCGTTTTGTGTCCCAGGTTTTCTTTGAACATCATTTTTCATTGCTCGATAAAAAGCTGAATATCAGTCCGGGAATTTCATGGGCCAATTACTCCAAAGAAGGCAATTTTTTCTATCCGGGACTTGATGTAGGCTATAATTTCAATGCGAATAATAAAATCTACGGAAATATTGCAAAAGTACACCGTATTCCGACATTTACTGAGCTTTATTATGTAAGCCCAACCGAACATGGTAATGTCAATTTGCAGCCTGAAAATGCCATTTCATCAGAAGTTGGATATCAGTTTCAAAACAGCAGGATTCTTGCAAAAATCAGTGGATTTATGAGGAATTCCGATAATTCTATAGACTGGGTGAAAAATAATTTCAACGATAAGGTTTGGTATGCCCAAAATGTTGGTGAAATTAAAATAAAAGGAATAGAAGCTGAAGTGAATCACAAAGTAAATGATTGGTTGAGATATTCTGTAGGATATACTTTCCTGGATAGTAAATACAAAGAGAATAATGAGTTTGTTTCAAGATACATTCTTGATAATCTGAAACATCAGGTGGTAGCCAGATTAGAGACAAAATTCCTTAAAAATTTCACCAATGAACTGGTTTACAGATATAATGAAAGAGTGAGTCTGGGAACATATAACTTGTTGGATGCCAAATTAAACTTTACCCAAAAAGACTTTTCCGTCTACGTTCTGGTCAATAATATCACCAATACAAAATATACAGAAGCTTTTGGAGTAGATATGCCTCAAAGATGGTTCCATATTGGGTTTTCTTACACTATTAATATTAAGTAGCTGTTAATCTAATATGAATTAAAGTTAATATTAACAAATTGTTAAAAAATATACATTTGCAAAAATTTTTTTATGAAACTTTTTTTAAGTCTAAGTCTACTTTTAAGTATTACATTATATAAAGCCCAGGAGCATCTTTCCAGCTTCAATGCTGTGACTTTAACCTACAAGTTTCATCCCAAATTTTTCATATATGCAGAAGGGCAGCTTCGTGGTAACGAAGATTATACTTACCCCGATTATTACGAAATAAAAGGTGGACTAGGGTATAACCTTACCAAGAATCATAAACCTTTTGTAGGACTTGGAAGATATGTCAATTATAAAGACCATAGCTTAAGCAGAGAAGAATTCAGGGTATGGCTTCAGGATGTAATCGACTTAAAAAAAGGTATCGTAAAATTTGAAAACCGTTTTCGTGTAGAAAAAAGCTGGTTTTATGAACCGCAGATCGATAAAACCTCTCAAAGGATGCGTTACCGCTACCGTTTGAATGTCAGCGTCCCTTTAAATGCTAAAACAATAAAGAAAGGAACTATTTTTGCCAATGCCTATGACGAAATTTTCCTTGTATCACCTATGAAGCCTACTTTCGCCAGAAATAGGGTATATGGCGGTTTCGGCTATCAGATCGATGAATACTTTGGAATTCTAACCGGGTATCTTTGGCAGCGTGAATTTGAAGCTAAAGGAAATAAAAACTTACACTTCATCTACCTTGCCCTGAATATCAATATTGACGGTACGGATCATCACGTGAAGACTTACGATTTCCCGGGTGCCGATTAATACTTGTCTATCAGATAATGATAGGCTTTAAGGTATTTATTAAACCTTTTGATATCTTTAGGGCTAAGTTCCCTGTTTACTCTTCTAAGGTCCATATTGTCCCGAAGGTCATTTAATTTTACTGCAACAGCCAGCGGTGATCTTTCGGTTCTTTTTACAAATTCGTCGTAATCTTCTTCCGGATCAAACTTGGTAAGACAGCTGATCGCGAAAATGATATATTCCGGGAAACCTTCGGTTCTTAAATAATCCAGGCTGAACTCCAGTGGATGATCTTCTACAACGTCATGCAGTACACCCACTATTTTTTCATCCAGTGTTTTGCCATATTCCATGACACGCATCACATGAGCAATATAGGGAGCATGGTACTTATCAGTTTGCCCTTTGTGTGCTTTGCTTGCTATTTTGATAGCTTTATGTAATAAATCTTCTTTTGTCATTTTTCTGAAAAAATAGAATACAAAAATAAAAAATGCCTTAAAAAGATAAGACATTTTGTTGAGAATATTTCAGATGTTTTTTACAAATTTGTTTCATCATCCAAAGAGGCATGTGGAGCATTGTTTTTTACGGATTCTATTCCGTTTTCCATGCCGTTTTCAGATTCGTACATCTGGCTTGATCCTATGATCTGTCCGTTTCCAGCTTTAAGATTAAAATAACATCTGTCATCTTTAGCCTTATTTCTTTCATACTTTGTATCATCCTGAGAATTGGTTCTCACAGATTCTACTCCGTTTTCACAGGAAGATTTTGAGCTGTATCCCTGGCTTGTTAAGATTACCTGTCCGTTTCCTGCTTTAAGGTTAAATTGAAATTCACCGTTTGTTCTTTTTGAAATAACGAATTTTCCCATAAGTATTTATTTTAAGGTATTAGTTTATAAATAAAATTAGGAAAAAATATTGAATTCCAAAACTTTTTAAGATTCTATTGATATTTTATAATTTGTATATAAACATAAAAAACGCCCCAAAATGGGACGTTTTGAATCAAATTTATGTTATAAAAGACTAATAAGCTCCTTTTTCAATGTAATGAGCCGCTACTTTTTCAGTTAAGGCCACTACATTTGGATGATTAGCATATTTTGTAAATCTTCTTAATCCTGAAAGCATCATTCTCTGCTCATCACCTTCAGCAAAAGAAATAATTCCTTCTTTAGCGGCTACGATGATCTTCTCAACGGCCTTGTAAAGGTTCAGCTGAGCCATTGCAGCTTCTACAGAGTCAGGAGAGAAGTGTTTCTCAGCTCTTAATATAGCAGATTCTGCCATGTAGATCTGGTTAAGGATCTCAGAAGCGTTTAATAATAAATGCTGTTGTTTTTCAATATCCATCATATATTTCTGAAGAGCAGCTCCGGAAACCATTAGGAAAACTTTCTTAAGGTTCGCGATAATTGCTTTTTCCTCACTCATAAATTCTGAATAATCAGGAACTTCAAATGAAGGGATTCCCATCAACTCCTTGCTGATTGCCATTGCAGGAGATAAAAGGTCTAATTCACCTTTCATTGCTCTTTTAATAAGCATTCCTACTGCTAACAATCTGTTGATTTCGTTCGTTCCTTCATAGATTCTTGAAATTCTTGAATCTCTCCATGCAGATTCCATTGGAGTGTCTTCAGAGAATCCCATTCCTCCGTACACCTGGATTCCTTCATCCGCAGTATGCTGTGCAAGGTCAGAAACGAATACTTTAAGGATTGAACATTCTACAGCGAATTCTTCAACACCCTTCAGCTCAGCTGCCTGATGATCCATTCCGCCAGCAACCAATTCGTCAATTTTATCCTGAATATCCTTTGCTCCTCTGTAAGAACCGGCCTCACTTACGAATACACCGGTAGCCATTTCTGCAATTTTCTTTCTGATCGCTCCGAAAGTTGAAATAGAAACTCCAAACTGCTTTCTCTCGTTAGAATATTGGATAGAATGGTTTAAAATTCTTCTCTGTGCATCTAAACAAGCTGCCGCTAATTTGATACGGCCAACGTTAAGCGCATTTAAAGCAATTTTAAAACCGTTGTTTCTTTCTCCTAAAAGATTTTCTACAGGAATTTTCATATCATTGAAGAATACCTGACGGGTAGAAGAGGCACGAATACCTAGTTTATGTTCTTCTTCACCGAAAGTTAAGCTTTCAGGATTCTCAAGTTCAGAACGGTTGATTACAAAACCTGTGATATTTTTATCATCATCAATTTTAGCGAATAATGTGAATGTATCTGCAAATCCTGCATTGGAGATCCACATTTTCTGACCATTGATGATATAGTGTTTTCCGTCTTCGGAAAGTTTAGCTCTTGTTTTTCCTGAGTTGGCATCAGAACCAGCATCCGGCTCTGTTAAACAGTAAGCTCCGAATTTTGTTCCTGTTGCCAGGTCCGGAAGGTATTTTTTCTTTTGCTCTTCAGTTCCGTAAAGAACGATAGGAAGTGTTCCAATACCCGTATGAGCACCGTAAGCTGTCGCTAATGATCCTGTAGTTCCGGAAAGATAGTCGCAGGCAAGCATCGTGGTTACAAAACCCATTCCCAAACCTCCGTACTCTTCAGGAACAGCAATTCCCAACATTCCCATATCTCCAAGTTTACGCATTGTTTCCTCCGTAAACGCATAATCTTTCTTTTCAAAACGCTCTTTTTGAGGAACCACCTCTCTGTCAATAAATTCTTTTGCAGAATCACGAAGCATTTTTTGTTCTTCGTTCAGTTCTTCAATACTGAAAATTTCGTTTGCAGGAATTTGTTTAATTAGGAATTCCCCGCCTTTTAATGTAGCCATATTTGTTTTTTTTATTTTTTGTAAAAAGTATAATGTAAAATGTACATTGTACTTTTCTTAGGGTATTATTTTGTAAGTCTTATTACTTTATACATTATACAACTGACATTGTACAATTACAGCAATTCAAAAATTGAAGCAGCACCTTGCCCTGTTCCCACACACATAGAAACCATTCCGTATTTGTTGCCACGCTTTCTCATTTCGTCTAAAAGCTGAACGGTAAGCTTGGTTCCTGTACATCCCAGTGGATGCCCAAGAGCGATTGCCCCTCCGTTTACATTTAAAATATCAGGGTTTAGGCCCAGTTCTTTTTTAATAGCAACAGACTGAGAAGCGAAAGCTTCATTAAGTTCAATCAAGTCAATATCTTTTAATTCTAAACCTGCCTGTTTTAACGCTTTTGGAATCGCATAAATAGGTCCCATTCCCATGATTCTCGGTTCAAGTCCCGCAGCTGCATAAGCTACCAGTCTTGCTTCCGGTTCCAATCCTAGTTCCTTCACCATTTCTTCACTCATTACCATTACAAAAGCAGCTCCGTCACTCATCTGAGAAGAGTTTCCGGCAGTTACACTACCTCCGTTGGCAAATACAGGTCTTAATTTTGATAACCCTTCAAAAGAAGTGTCTTTTCTTGGACCTTCGTCTACAGAAAAATCGAACTTTTTAGTCTGCATTTTCTGATTTTCATCCAGGAAATTATATTCTACCGGGATCGGAACAATCTGATTGACAAATTTCCCTTCCTGATTAGCTTTTAAGGCTTTTACATGAGATTCAAAAGCAAACTGATCCTGCTCTTCTCTTGTGATATTATATTGCTTGGCTACTTCTTCAGCGGTGTAACCCATTCCCCAGTAGTAATCAGGGTTAGTCTTTGCAATATCCGTTTCAGGAACCGGTTTGTAACCTCCCATTGGAATATAAGACATAGATTCTGTACCCCCGGCAATAATACAATCAGCCATTCCTGCCTGAATTTTTGCTGAAGCAATAGCGATAGCCTCACTTCCTGAAGCACAGTATCTGTTAACCGTTACTCCCGGAACTTTGTCTGTATTTAACCCCATTAAAGAGATCAGACGTGCCACGTTAAGCCCTTGTTCAGCTTCCGGCATAGCATTCCCAACAATAAGGTCATCAATTCTGTTTTTATCTAATTGCGGAAGCTCAGCCATTAATTTTTCAATAACGGTAGCTGCCATGACGTCAGGTCTTGTGAATCTTAAACTTCCTTTTGGAGCTTTTCCAACGGCAGATCTAAAACCCTTTACTATATATGCTTGTTTCATTAGATTAGAGATTTTTAGACAAGAGATATGAGACTCTCTTGCCACTTAAATTATTTTTTATTAATATTTTCTTTAAAAACATAAATCATTTTCTGAATTTCATCCAGTTTGTGTAACAAGACTGTATTTATTTCTTGAGAAACAAAATCTAATCTTTCACACAAAATTAATTGAGTCTGAAGTTCATAAGAGGAGCCATATGCAACATTTAAAAAATAGTAAAATTCCTTTTCTCTCTCTCTTCCTGCACCTTCTGCAATATTGGAAGATATTGAAACGACTGATCTTTTTATCTGTGATGACAGTCCATATTTTTCGTCATTAGGCATATTTTCCAATGCTTTGTATACATCAACGCATAGATCAATTGAATCAGTCCAGATTTTCAATTTTTTTATATTATGCATAACAATTGCTCCGATTTATTTTTCGTTATCTCTTAGTCTCGAGTCTCTTGATCTCAAGTCTAATTTCTCAACGGTTTTCCATTCTGCAACATGTACTGGATTCTTTCAAGGGTTTTTCTTTCTCCGCAAAGGGATAAGAATGTTTCTCTTTCAAGGTTCAGTAAGTATTGTTCGGTAACTACTGTTGGTTCAGATAGATTTCCACCTACCATTACATTGGCCAGTTTATCTGCAATTTTCTTGTCGTGAGCAGAAATATAGTTTCCGGTAAGCATCTGGTCTGTTCCTACATAGAACATTCCTAGTGCATCTTTACCTAATACTTTTACTCTTTGTTCGATAGGCTGGGTATATCCTTGTTCAGCTAATAGTTTTGCAACCTTTTTAGCTTCTGCAATCTGTCTGTTTTTGCTTACTGAAACGATATCTTTACCTTTTTCAAGGATTCCCATATCGTAAGCTTCGTAAGCTGAAGTGGCTACTTTACCCATAGCAATGTTCATGAAAGCTTCACGAAGTCTGTTGTTTTTAACGTCGTCGCTATGGAATTCTCTTGAAGTTCTTAGGGTAAGTTCTTTTGTACCACCACCTCCAGGAATTACACCCACTCCGGTTTCTACCAGTCCGATGTATGTTTCTGCTGCGGCAACCACTCTGTCTGCATGCATGGTCATTTCACAACCACCTCCTAAAGTCATTCCGTGAGGAGCAACTACTACAGGAATAGAGGAGTATCTTACTCTCATCATTGTTTTCTGGAAGTAGGCGATCGCCATATTTAAATCATCCCAATCCTGCTCAATAGCCATCATAAGGATCATCGCAAGGTTAGCTCCTACAGAGAAGTTAGAACCCTGGTTTCCTACAACCAGTCCATCGTATTCTTTTTCTGCTAAATCAATTGCTCTGTTTAAGCCGTCAAGAACTTCGCCTCCAAGAGAGTTCATTTTGGAACGGATCTCAAAGTTGATGATTCCGTCTCCTAAATCTTCAATAGCAGCTCCTGAATTACTCCAGATTGTTTTGTTCTTTCTGATATTATCTAAGATGATGAAAGCATCCTGTCCCGGAATATTATTATAGTTTCCTGAGTTTTTGTCGTAAAAGATACTTTGTCCTTCATCATTTACTTTATAGAAGGTTTCTCCTTTGTCGGCTAAAGCTTTTACCCAGTCTGAAACTTCATATCCCGCATCTTTTGCCAGCTCTGTACCTTTTGCTACTCCTACGGCATCCCAGATCTCAAACGGGCCATTTTCCCATCCGAAACCGGCTCTCATAGCATCATCAATTTTGTAAACCTCGTCAGAAATTTCAGGAACTTTATGAGAAACGTAAGCGAATAGTGCTCCTAAAGATTTTCTGTACAATTCACCCGCTTTATCTTTACCACCGATCAATACTTTGAATCTGTCGATTGGTTTGTCGATCGCTTTTGTAAGCTCAAGGGTAGGGAATGAAGATTTTCCCTGAAGTTCGTATTCTAAAGTATCAAGGTTTAATCCGTGAATTTCAGATTTACCTTCAGCATTTTTTACTTTTTTATAGAAGCCCTGTTCTGTTTTTGATCCCAACCATTTATTATCCATCATTTTCTGAATATAACCCGGAAGAGCAAATACATCATTGAAATCGTTAGCTTCAGCGCCGCTTTGACGAACTCCGTTTGCTACCATTACCAATGTATCAAGACCTACTACATCAGCGGTTCTGAATGTTGCAGATTTAGGACGTCCAATGACCGGACCTGTCAATTTATCTACATCAGAAACCGTTAATCCTAATTTCTGCACATTATGAAGAAGATCCATCATAGAAAATACACCAATTCTGTTGGCGATAAATGCTGGAGTATCTTTTGCCAGAACGGTAGTTTTACCCAGGAATTTAGCTCCATAATTCATATAGAAATCTATAATCTCAGGATCAGTATCGTTGGTAGGGATAATCTCTAAAAGAGGAAGATATCTTACCGGATTAAAGAAGTGTGTTCCAGCAAAATATTTTTTGAAATCCTCACTTCTTCCTTCTGTTAAGAAATGGATCGGAATACCGGATGTATTAGAAGAAATCAATGTACCCGGCTTTCTGAACTGTTCAATCTTTTCGTATACCGATTTCTTGATATCAAGTCTTTCTACCACTACTTCAATGATCCAGTCTGTATTTTTTATTTTCTGTAGATCATCATCGAAGTTTCCTACTTTGATTCTATCTGCAAACTTTGGAGAATAAAGAAGTGCAGGACTTGCTTTTTTCAGTTTTTCAAAGTTTTCGGTAGCAATTCTGTTTCTTACTACTTTGTCATCTTTGGTCAAACCTTTTTTCTGCTCAGCTTCAGTCAGTTCAAAAGGAACAATATCCAAAAGTGACACTTCAACACCGATGTTGGCGAAGTGAGCTGCGATACCGCTTCCCATAATTCCTGAACCAAGAACCGTTACATGTTTGATTCTTCTTTTCATATGTAAATTTTTATTTTTAATAAGGTCGTATGTAACCATACGGTTTCATTATAATTTATTTTCTGTTATTTAATAATTCGTTGGCTATCTTCATGATTTCAGTCATGACGTCTTTGAAAGTTTCAAGCTTCTCGGGAGCAATTTTTTCCATCACCTTTTTATTAAAGTTGACGACTACTTCCTTAGACATATTTCTTGAATTCAAACCTTTATCTGTAAGTTTAATGATCACCTCTCTTTTATCGGTGGTTGTCTTTTCCTTATAGATATATCCGTTATCTTCCAAAAGTTTGATAATCCTGGTCAAAGAGGTCGGCTCTATGGCCATCTTAGGGCCAAGATTCGTACTTCGGGTTCCTTCTTTGGGATCAATTTTAAGAAGGGTAAGGGCCTGTACTGCTGTAGAATCATGTTCCTGGGCTAATTCTGTGTACATTTTTGAAACAGCCAGCCAGGTCTGCTTTAAAATTAAGTCTACGTTTTCTATTTTATCTCTATCCATCATTTTTGCGCTAATGGTTTTACCCAAATTTAGTAAATATTATGCATGCATAGTATTTATTAACGTTAAATTTTGTTAACAATCTGATAGTAAGTGGATTAAATTGTATGATTAGCATAATACTATGCATGCATAGTATGTGAAATAAATAATAAAAACTAAGTATTAATGAATGTTTCCAATGAAATTAATGATTTCTTCAAAGGATTGACATTGTTGTTTCGTGTTATCTTTAGTAATTACCCAAAAATGGTTCTGAAGATCAAAATGGAAGGAGGAAAGATCTTTTTGGAAGTTTTTTTGAAGCAGAGAATAGAGCATTTCTTTATAAACCTGGGGTGCCGAGATATGAGGTGCTATAAAATTCTCGCTCATTTGAAATAAAGAAGTGGTAGTCAGTTCCTCATTCTGAATCAAAATATCTTCTACAATTCCCGAGTATAGCTGATTATCCTTGATATACCATATTTTATCTGCAAATTCCTTCGCCAGCCTCCAGTCATGAGAAGAAAACAGGATAAGTTTATTCTGTTCTTTAGCCAGCTTTCTAAGGGTTTTAAGAATGATAATCTTATTTTTCTCATCCAGATGAGTAGTGGGTTCATCCAGAATAATAACAGGGGAGTTCTGCGTTATAGCTCGTCCGATAAAAGCTTTCTGAAGATTACCGTCCGAAAGGTTTTTAAGAAGGGTATGTTGGTATTGGGTTAAATCTAATTCCTCAATAATATGAGTGACTTCTTTTCGGTCTTCTTCTTTTAATTCAAAATAAAAAGGATAGTAAATATATTTCCCCAACGAAATAAGATCTTCAACCGTATAATGCTGTGGAACAACTGATTTTGAAAAGACAACAGCAATCTGCTCAGCAATCTCTTTTACGGAAAACTTTTTTACATTTTTACCATTAATTAATATTTCTCCACTCCGTAAGGAAATCTGATGGAGAATAGATTTGATTAATGTCGTTTTCCCAACCCCGTTATTGCCGATCAACAGGCATACATCACTAAGCTTTGCCTCTGCATTAGCATTGGATATTAAAGTGGTCTGGTAACCGATGTTGGCTTGTTTTACTTGTAGATGCATATTTGAGGTGGTTAAACGCAAAGTCGCGAAATATCTTACAAAAATACTGTTTTTAAGACGCAAAGAATTTGACTTTGCCAGTTTTTTATACTTTTTATAGTTTATAAATGATTGACAACTCTTGTTACTCCATCTTTGAAAACATTGGATTGAAAGTTAAGTAATAAGCCTAATTTGCAATTTGTCATTTTTAAATAGGTTAAAAGTTGAGCTTTATGGGTAGGGTTTATATAATCAACTGTTTTTATCTCTAAAATCAATTTATTTTCAATGATAATATCTAACCTGAAAGCATTCTCGATTCTTAAATCTTCATAAACAATGGGGAGCAATTTTTGTTTTTCTACTAAAAGTCCTGCTTTAGTTAGTTCATAAAACATGCATTCTTCATAAACATGCTCAAATAATCCTGCTCCAAGTTTTTTATGAATTTTTAAACCCATATCAAAAACAATTCTTGATAATTCATTTTCTGTCATTTGTGGTATTTTAAATAAATATATGAATTGTTGGGTAAACGCAAAGGCGCAAGGGGGGGCTCCTGAATTACGTATTTTAAGGCGCAAGAAAATCAAAGATTTTCAGGAAATACTTTTGGTATCGATTAGTTTATAAAAACCACCATTTTAGCAATGTGGGATTTAATTTTATCGGAGATAAAATCCTTGCGTCTTAAAAACATTATAATTTGAAAATTTCTTTGCGCCTTAGCGTTTACCAACCACAATTAAGTTTTATTTTGCTTTAAAAGCATCATCAGGATCACTGAAATACTAAAAACTGAGCTTATTAGATTCAAAGCATTTAATGTTGGACAAACGCAAAGGCGCAAGGGGGGCTCCTGAATTGTGTATATTTTAAGGCGCAAGAAAATCAAAGATTTTCAGGAAAATACTTTTGGTCTTGATTAGTATATGAACTACTATTTTAGTAATGTTGGATCGGAGATAAAATCCTTGCGTCTTAAGAACATATTCATTTGAAAATTTCTTTGCGTCTTAGCGTTTACCAACCCAAATCAGATTTTATTTTGCTTTAAAAGCATCATCAGGATCACTGAAATACTAAAAACTGAGCTTATTAGATTCAAGGAATTTATGTTGGGTAAACGCAAAGGCGCAAGGGGGGCTCCTGAATTACGTATATTTTAAGGCGCAAGAAAATCAAAGATTTTCAGGAAATACTTTTGGTATCGATTAGTATATAAAAACTACCATTTTAGCAATGTGGGATTTAATTTTATCGGAGATAAAATCCTTGCGTCTTAAGAACATTATAGTTTAAAAATTTCTTTGCGTCTTAGCGTTTACCAACCCAAATCAGATTTTATTTTGCTTTAAAAGCATCATCAGGATCACTGGAATACCAAAAACGGAGCTTATTACATTCAATGGAATCTGTGTTTTTTCTGCAATAATGGAGAAAAACAACATGACCAGCATTCCTAAAAACATATTCAGGATCCACTGCTGCCATAGTTTAGACGGGTTATAGACCAGTCTGCAGAAGTGCGGAACAATAATTCCAATAAACAGGATAGGTCCTAAAAATGCTGTAATAGAGGCGGAGAGGAGTGAGGATGCTACAATGATTAACAGCTTCAGGCGCTTTAAATTTACCCCCAGACTCTGTGCATAAGATGTTCCCAGAGAATTTCCGATCAGAGGTTTTATAGTTTTAAAACAAAAGAATAGGCCTATTGCTACAAGAACAGATAAAACATAGATCTGATTTCTGCTTACCATATTATTAGCTCCAAAAGACCATAGAATATAGTTTTTAAGGCTTTGGTTCTCGGCATAGAACTGAAGCAGGGAAACAATAGCTCCTGCAAAAGCCGAGATAAGGAATCCGAAAATAATAAGGTAAGATTTATCCTGAAATTTATTAGACATCGATAACAATATCAGCATCAGTACTAAGCTTCCTCCGATAGCGGATAAACTCAGAAAACTGTTTTGAAGAAATTCAGGAAGGAGGATATCTTGAGAGAAGAAAATGTAAAAAGCTACAGATAAACTGGCTACCGAAGTAATCCCCAATATATCCGGACCGGCTAATGGATTTTGAAAATATTCCTGCATCAGAAAACCGGAGGTAGGAATTGAGATTCCTGCAAGAAGCATAACCAATACACGGTTGATACGGATTTCAGCAATTTGGCTATGGGCAGAATTCTGAAAAAAATCCTGCAGCTCTAAACTTAAAAATCCTGTGTTCAGATTAATGCCAGCACCTATAATAATAGCTACCAGAAATAATAAACACAGGATTCTAAACCTTTTTGACATTATTCAGAAAGAGTTTCTGTATATTTTACTTTAAAAAAGAATCGATTTTCGAATTCAGTACATCTTCCGTCATCATTCCTAGATACTCATCTGTTTTATCACCTTTTCTCATAAAAGTAAAGGGAATAGAACCTCCATCCCATTGTTTGAAGTTACGGGAGAAGAAAGTTGGATCTAATTTTTGTCCATCCAAAAGAATAACGCTGCCTCCCAGATTATTTTCTACAACAAAATTTTTCACAGCACCATCCCAATCTGATTTTTCATCAAGATTTACAAACGTGAATTTTACAGGTTTCCCTTTCAATTCCTCCATTTTATTTTTAAAACTAGGAATCTCTTTCATACACGGTCCACACCATGTTGCAAAAAAATTCGTTACGTATAAAGTATCATTATTTTTAGCTAAATGTTGACCCACATTTTCCGGAGAAAGTTCTTTTGGAATATACGCAGTTGTTTCAGCAGCTGTATTTTTTGTTACTGAAAGTGAATCTGTATTGGTATTTTCTGTTTTCTGGCTTTCTTTTTTACAGCTAAAAAGAGCCGTAATAATAAGCGTGGATAAAATTATCTTCTTCATAAATTATTTTTTATCTATTTTTGAATTGAAGTATGGAACAACAAATCTATAAAGGGAAACTGATACAGTTTCATTGGTTAAAAGTAGCGAAAAAGGAAGAACTGACCAAAAATACTTTTTCTCTGGAGTTTGAAATTCCTGAGAATTTAAGGGATAATTTTAAGTTTGAGGCAGGGCAATACGTGAGTGTAAAGTTTCAGTCTCATGGTGAAGAAGTGATTAATGATTATTCAATGACTTCGGCTCCGTATGAAGGGAAAATTTGTTTGGGAATAAAGGTTAATTCCCCTGCAGGAGCTACTTCGCAGCTATTTCAGAACTACAATGAAGGAGATCAATTATTGGTAGGTGAGCCTGCCGGAAGATTTACTTTAGGGTCTAAGCCCAGTGAATTCCGGACTATTGTTGCTTTTGCTGGAGGTATTGGAATTACTCCGGTTTTAAGTCATTTTAAAAATATTCTTCATAATGAGCCGAGGACAAGACTCTTTTTGTTTTTTGGAAATAAGAGTTCTGAGGAATTGATTTTCAGAGATCAGCTGGATCATCTTGCCAGAAACTATGGAGACAGGCTTCAGATTTTTTATTTTTTCTCACAGGAAAAAACAGTGGATCAGTTTTTCTATGGCAGGCTGGATGAGAAAAAACTCAATTTGATCATCAATCAGATCCTGCATCTGGATGATACAGATGAAGAATCCACCATCTGGGACGCGGTAGATGAAGTCCTGATCTGCGGGAAAGGAGAAATGATAAAAACGCTGGCTAATGCCTGCTATCATCATGGAATTCCAAAAAAGAATATTCATTTTGAACTTTTTGAGGAGTATAATGATGATATTTACCCTGTAGAAAAGGAATTTCCCCTTATTGAAAATATTGAGGTGGAGTTTACAATGTTGGGGAAAAAATATGCAACAATACTTCCCGATAACAGAGATAAAATTTTGCAACAGCTTCTGATTCAGAAATTTCCTGTACCTTACTCCTGTAAATCTGGAATCTGTGGAAGCTGCGAATGTTCTTTGGAAGAAGGAGGAGTGGAACTCCTTGAAAATGAATACTTAACCGAAAAGGAGGAAGGACAAGGGCATATATTAGCCTGCATGTCGATTGTGAAAAGTAAAAAAATAAAGCTTAACTTTGATCTTAGTTGAGAATTTTTAAAAACATATTTGGTCTCGGTGTCATATCGGTAGAATTAGGAATTTTACTGATATGTTTCTGTAATGTCTGGGTTTTCGGGCTTACAAATGGCCGTACCTATACCAAGATATCCAAGATTCCCCCAAGAGAAATTGCTCTGGTTCTGGGAACATCACCTAAAATGAGATCGGGGCTATCCAATCCTTATTTTACCAAAAGAATGGATGCGGCAGCACTTCTCTATCATCACGGGAAAATCAAAAAGATTATTGTAAGTGGAGAAAAGAGTAAAGGGTATAATGAGCCTGCTGCTATGAAAAACTATCTGGTGAATCAGGAAGGTGTTCCGGGAGATATTATTGTGGAAGATCCAAAAGGCTTCAATACGTATAAAAGTATATTACGGTGTAAAGATATTTACAAGAAGAAAAATGTGATTATCGTTTCGCAGGGATTTCATAACCTTCGTGCCTTATTTTTTGCAAGAAACAACGATATGAATGCGTTGGGTTTTGATGCACAGGATGTCACAAAACCTGAAAGTTTTTACAGAAATCAGGCGAGAGAAATCCTCGCCCGTGTAATTGCTGTAATTTATTTTGTCTTAGGCGTTTCTCCGGATTAAAAAGGATATCCAAACGCAATATTAAGAGTAGGTTTAAACGGCTGGATATTTTTGATTCTCCATCGGTCTCCCTCCGCTTTATTTGGGTCGTAGATCTTATAGGCAAGATCTATCCTTGCGGTGATGTAGGCAATATTTATTCTCAATCCAAATCCACTACCAATACCTACTTGCCCCAGGAATTTATTCAGTTTAAATTCGTCATTATATCCGTCATTATGATCACGCAGACTCCATGTATTTCCAATATCTGTAAATAAGGCTCCTTCATACATACTATTGAAAGGGATTCTGTATTCGATGTTTGTGGTAAGTTTTACATTATTGGTCATATAGGTACGTACTCTTTCATCTACCTGAGAGTCTGCAGGACCTAATCCTCCAAAAGCTACCCAAGCTCTGATATCATTAGAACCTCCATTGAAATAAGATTTAATAATAGGCATATCCTGAGAGTTTCCATAAGGAACACCCACTCCGATAAACTGGCGAAGAACCAATGTCTGATTTCCATTGAATTTGAAATATTTCCTTGCGTCGATATCAAATTTTATAAATTGAGCGTAAGGAATTCCAAAAATGGTTTTTTGAGGTGAGGTAACAACTCCACCATCATTATCTTTTTTGTTGAATAAGCTCAAAATATTACCGGCAAGCTCTACTTTACCATTGAAATAGAAAGCATTAGGGTAATCTTTTTTACCAATTTCACTATACACAAAATTATAAATCATGGAAGAAATCAATACATCCTGGGTCTGTCTGTCTTTATTGACCAATGTTCCTCTAAAGGCGGTTAAAAGATCTGTTCCCTTTTGGTCCAGATTGTCACGGTACTCCTGATCCTGTAAAAGAAGTTTTGAAACGTCATCAATACTAAGCTTGTTGTTCTCATAATCGGTTCCAATCTTGGGTCTGTACGCAAAATAGCTGTCAAAAATATCGTCTTTTACCCTTTCATCATTAACAAAATAACTGTAATAAGCATCTTTGTTTTTTGTTAAACTGATTTGGGTATTAAATAAAGTCAGCTTATGATAAATCTGATCATTCACATTAGCCTGATAGTTGAGTCCCGTATTGAAATTGAGTCTTCCCAATCCGATATTATTCTGTATTGAAGCCCCCAATAAAATAGAGGAGGTAGGAGTATAACGTTTTGGAATAAACTTATAATAATTAAACGGAAGTAAGAGTCTCGGGAAATTAAGGGATGCCTGTGCCGAGATTTCATATGCCGTACTTCTTTTATCAATATCCTGTGTACTTCTGATAGATCCGAAAGTTCCGGAAATACTGGTTGAAATATTTTCTGCTCCCCTAAACACATTACGGGTGGTAAGGTCTATAGAAGGAGAGATCCCAAGATTTAATAACTGGGAATAATTGACATCAGTTCCTACTTTAAGGTCATATTTTGGAAGTGGCTTCAATACATACAATACATCTACAATGCTATCATTTGGCGAAGTAATGCCTCCTCTTCTTAAGGAATCCCGGGCTTTTACAATACTGAAATTGTTCATGGCCATGAAGTTCCTTTTGGTGACATCCAGTTTCTTTTGGTCATATACCTGTTTACTGTCTACAATAACAGCTCTCCATAATGAGGATGTTTTATATTTCTCATTCATCTTATGGAACCTTACTCTTCTTAAACTGTCTTTAACGGTGTTTTTTGGAAAGTCACTAGGTTCATCAACAATTGCAATATCTATATTTCCGAAAGTGGCTACTTTATAAGGACGGTCTAAAGAATCTTTATGAATCTCCAGCGTCAGAGGAACCTGTTTCTTGCTCTTAATAGAATCTGCTATGAAATAGACTTCATCATTGGAACTGTTGAATTTATAGTATCCAAAATCTCTCATCAGGTCCGTAATTCTCGTCACCTCTTTTTCAAGAACTGTTTGGTCAAGAATTTGTCCCGATCTGATAAGGGTTTTTTCTTTCAGGTGAGAATATATACTTTTTATACCCTGATCCGGAATATTATAATAATAATCTTTAATATAAGTAGGGTCATTATGTTTGATGAAATAATTGACGGCTGCTTTTTTGGAGGCAGAATCCAGATTTTGTTTGAATTTTACATCTGCATCCCAAAAACCTCTGTAGATAAGTCTTTTTTTGATAGATTCAGTACTTTTTTCACTTCTTGTCTGGTCTAAGATTACCGGTGGTGTACCCCAGTTGTGCAATACACGGTCAAAAAACAGACTTTTTCCGACACTGCTTTGCATATTATATTTGATGAATAAAGAATCCCTTAGGTTTTGATTTCTCATCTCCCGGGGATAGGTCATATATTCATTAAGTATCGTATCGTATTTGGAATTGGCCATATTGTAGAAAGCCAATGTTAAAGGCATGAATAGAAGCTGTTTTTTGTTAGGTTTCTGCTGAACGTAATCTTTCAGTTCTTCATCAAAAAACTCTTTCTTATCTTCGAATTCAAAGCTGTTCCTGGTGAGCAGATATTCACCATCCGGAACTTTTTTTGTCGTACTACAAGCATAAAGGAGACCAACAAATGTTGCAAATGATATAATTTTATAATACTTTTGAGGAGAATTCTTATAATGCTTACAGCTCATACAATAAAAATTTTACAGTCTTTAGATAAAAAGAAGTTCAGACAAAAATACAATTTGTTTTTGGTTGAAGGTAATAAAATCATTTGTGAACTTCCTAATTCTAATATTAAAGTTAAAGAAATATTCTCAACCGATCCGCAAAAATTGGACCGTACTGATATTCCTGTTTCCCATATCTCTGAAAATGAGTTAAAAAAAATTAGTTTCCTTAAAACTCCGAAAGATTCCGTAGCAGCATGTTATCTTGCTGCCGAAGAGAGAATGGAGGATAAAAATATTCAGCTTGTTTTGGATGGTATTCAGGATCCCGGAAATTTGGGAACCATTATCCGTCTTGCAGATTGGTTTGGGATAGAACAGATCATCTGCAGTGAAGATACTGTTGATTTCTATAATCCAAAAGTAATCCAGGCCAGTATGGGATCTTTTACCAGGGTAAATATAATATATACCGATCTTGTGGAATATCTTTCAGAAACGGATAACGTGAATATCGGAACCGATATGGACGGTGAAAGTATTTATAGCTTCGAAAGACCGGAAAAGATAAATCTGATCTTAGGGAATGAAGGAAACGGAATGAGACCGGAAACAGAGGCACTTCTTCAACAGCGTATCACTATTCCAAGATTTGGAAGTTCCCAATCTACAGAAAGCCTGAATGTATCAATGGCGGCGGGAATTATTTTAGGACAGCTTTTTTCAAAATAGAAATCAGATTAAAGACATCAGATATCAGACAGAGAACTTTGACAGTAAGTTATTAAATTATAAATATGTACTATTTTAATTTAATCAACTGATCTAATGTATAAAGTGCCGCATCTGATATCTGGTGTCAATATCTCATTATATTAGCTGTTCCATACTTGAAACACTTTTATTTTTCTGGTATACCTCCAGCTTTTTTCTGACAAATTTTAGTGCAATAGGGGCGAGGTATATTAAAGCAGCGCCAACTAGTTTATTTTTCCAGTTGGTACTTTTCATATTCTTTTTGGCATAGTTTCCCACTATGGCAGTAATGCCCAGTTTTATAATGCCGTCTGCAATATTTCCATTAAACGCAGAACTGGCAATGCCTACAGCTGTATTTTTACTGATGAGAAGATCTTTCACTTCTGAGGTGAGCTGTCTTGCAATTACATCTTTTCTCAGGACTACTTTTTCGTCTCCGTCTTCATCTATCTTTTCCTGAAGATACTGATCTGTTAATCCATTGGTAAAGGCACTTAAGCTTTCTTTTGTGTTCTTGAAGGTAAGAAGATTCTCAAGATCATCGATTTCACCCTGAAGCAGTTTTTTCTTTCTTCTTAATTCTTCTATGCTTTCGTATTTTCTGCCCATAGTTTAATGATTTAAAAATTTAATAACCTGATCTGCAACAGTATTGACAATCTTATTTTTAAAAGCAATGACAAAAGCCATTACTAAGGCATAAAATGCAGCAACAATTAAGAATCCATAGGAATAATTATCTAATGCTTTGCCAATGAGAAATGCAATTCCAAAATTGAAAAGAATAATAAAAAAAGCAAAAGCAACAAGCAGTACTACAAAGTAGGTAATGAGCCCGGCAGAAAGAGAAGACTTTTCAGTGGCTTCTATTTTCAGAAGATCTATTCTCTTCGAGGCGTATTCTTTAATAGTCTCTATCATTGTTTTTTTTTAAAGTTACAAAAAAAGGAACTTTTGTACAAAAGTTCCTTTCTGTAATTTACTTAAAAAAGATAAATTACTTATTTTTTTAGATCATTCAATTCTGCTTCTACATCTTTCACTACGTCTGCAGTTTTAGAAACAATCTGATCCTTATACTTATCGTATCCATCTTTCATGGTATGCGCTACATTATTCGCTGTTTCTTTGAAAGTGGAAGAGATATTACCATACTGGTCTTTTACTTTTTCAGAAACTTCTCCATATTTATTTTTAGCCTGATCTTTTAAATCATTCGCCTTATTCTTGATTTTCTTTCTTGTTTCTTTTCCTTCTTCCGGTGCATAAAGCATACCTAAGATTACACCCGCAGCAGCACCTGCAAGAAGTCCCGCTAATATACCTGCTGTATTTTTTTCTTTTCTAGACATTATAAGTTTTTTAATAGTTAATAATAGATTAGTTTTTTACAGTAATAAAACTTACAATTTGTATACCAAAGGAGGCTTTAAGCCTATTAAAAATTGTTAAATCTTTTGAATATAGGAGAGCATAAGTTGTATTGTTTCCTCTTTGCTCAATGTAGAGTTGTCAATAACAATTGCATCGTCAGCCTGCTTTAGAGGGGCTATTTCACGCTCACTGTCTATTTTGTCTCTTTCAATAAGATTTTGTTTTACCTGCTCTTTATCTGCTTCAATTCCGAGTCCTTTTAATTCAAGAAATCTTCTGTTTGTTCTTTCGTCAATACTGGCAGTAAGAAAGAATTTATAGTCCGCTTTTGGCAGAACTACTGTCCCTATGTCACGTCCATCCATAATAACGCCGCCTTTTTCTGCCAAAGAACGCTGAGATTGCAGTAAAAAGTCTCTTACTTCTTTTTGCTTAGCCACCACGCTTACATGATCTGAAACCTCATTCGAACGGATTTCTTTAGAGATATCTGTCTGATTAAGGAAAAGAACCAATGTTCCATCGTTATTTTTAAATTCGAGCTCAATTTGATCCAAAGAAGCGAATAATGCTTTCAGATCAATGTTGCCATTTTCATCCAAACAATGCTGCAATGCATACCAGGTAACGCCTCTGTAAAGTGCACCGGTATCCATATGAATAAGTCCTAATTGATCAGCAATGACTTTAGAGATAGAGCTTTTTCCGGTAGACGAGTACCCATCGATCGCTATTACAGGTTTTTTCATACTGCAAATTTCAAGATTTTTTTTAGAAAATCAAGAAATAATAAGAAATTTTAAGAAGGATTAAGATTATTTTTATTCTCCTCTGTGGCTGGAAAGGTCCATTGAGATTCCTATCTGATTGACGTTAGAAGAGTTGTGATATCTTACATGGGCATAATCTATACGGAATCTTGACAGTTTAACTCCAAACCCTGCAGAAAGTGCTGAAAAGTTTCTCTGATCTGCTACCGCAAGTTCATTTCCTCTTTTCACGTTGTATCCCAGTCTTATGTTAAAGTTTTTTTCTGGGAATAGTTCTGCTCCCAGAGAAAAGTGGTCGGCAATTTTTCTGCCGGCATTCACTTTTTGTCCCTCTGTATTAAATTCCGAAGAAATATCAAACTGCTGAAGATCATGAGCGGTAATAGTAACCGCAAGAGGAAAGTTTTTTAATATTTTGGTGTATCCTAAATCTACTCTGAAGGGAAGATTTTCCTTTACTCCATTGAATGATTTCAGTTGGAACCCAAAATTCCTCAGTACAAGGGAAAGAACTTCTTTGTTCTTTTTATTGTGATAGGTAACCCCTGCAGTTCCTGAAATAGCAGAAGAAGTATAATTATCAATTTTTGAAGTCACAAAATTAATTCCTCCACCGATCGTCCAGTCTTCTTCAAACTGGTATGCATAGCCTGCACCAATAGCAACATCTGAAGCTTTAAATTCTCCATTTTCAAAACCACTTTCATCAGTCCTTGGAATACTTCCATAGCTCATGTACCGGGCATTGATAGTGGCCATATGACCATTGTCAAAATCTTTGGCATACGCTATGGTTCCATATTTTGAATCAGCCAGGTAAGCTGTAGCATTCACGGAAAGCTGTTTGTCAGAATCTTTATTTAACAGGGCAGGGTTTGCAATAGCAAAGGAAACATCATAATCTCTTATCGAAATTGCATCACCACCTAAAGCGGCTTGTCTTGCAGATACAGGTATATTTAAGAACGGATAAACATTTGTTCCTGTTTGTGCATAAGAAACAATTCCTGATAGAAATAATGAAAAAATGATAATTTTCTTCAATTCAATTTATAATTAATGCAAAAATAATCCTTTTTCGTGCTTTTCAAAATATTTCTGACATTATTTCTAATTAAATATTTTTCTTTCATCAATATCTATAATGATTATATTTGCAAAATCAAATTTTGGAGAAATCAGCTCCGGTAAATCGTTATTAAAAATAAAAAATGAAATATAAAAGAATCCTTCTGAAACTAAGTGGTGAGGCTTTAATGGGTAACAGACAATACGGTATTGACACTGAAAGACTGCAGGAATATGCTGCAGAGATAAAAAAAGTAGTGGAAAAAGGTTGTGAAGTGGCGATTGTCATTGGAGGAGGAAACATTTTCCGAGGTGTTGCAGGAGCAGCAAAAGGAATGGATAGAGTGCAGGGTGACTATATGGGAATGCTGGCAACAGTAATCAACGGTATGGCATTGCAGGGGGCATTGGAAGATGCCGGAATTAAAACGAGACTTCAGTCTGCTATCGAAATGGATAAAGTAGCTGAGCCTTTTATCAAAAGAAGAGCGGTAAGACACCTTGAGAAAGGAAGAGTCGTAATCTTCGGAGCAGGAACAGGAAACCCATATTTTACAACAGATACAGCAGCGACTTTAAGAGCTATCGAAATTGGAGCTGATGTTATTTTAAAGGGAACAAGAGTAGACGGAATCTATGACAGTGATCCTGAAAAGAATGCTGATGCAGTGAAATACAACTCACTATCTTTTGATGAAGTATTTGAAAAAAATCTTAAAGTAATGGATATGACAGCATTTACTTTGAGTCATGAAAATAAATTACCTATTATTGTATTCGATATGAATAAAGATGGGAATTTAGAGAAAATTGTGGAAGGAGAAAATGTTGGTACTTTAGTTAATTTGTAATCGGGTAACAGGTGATAGGTAGCAGATAAGAGGGATTAGTGAATGTGAAATTCTTCATTACTCATTACTTATTACCCATCAATTATCAATTATCAATTATAACAATTAATGTGTAATTTATCAAACTATAATATAATAATGGAAGAATTAGATCTTATATTAGAATCTGTAAAGCAGGATATGGACGCAGCTGTAAAGCACTTGGATCATGCATTTCAAAGAATCAGAGCAGGACGTGCTTCTACGGCAATGGTTCAGGATGTAATGGTTGAATATTATGGTGCTCCCACTCCAATCAACCAGGTAGCTAATGTTTCTGTGCCGGATGCGATGACCATCTCTATCCAGCCTTGGGACAGAACAGCAATCAATGCAATTGAAAAAGCTATTATTAATTCTAATTTAGGTTTTGCGCCTTCTAACAATGGTGAGAATATTATTCTTAATGTTCCGCCTTTAACGGAGGAAAGAAGAAAAGAATTGGCAAAACAGGCTAAAATAGAAGCTGAAAACACTAAAGTAACGGTAAGAAATGCCAGACAAGATGGCTTGAAAGAGCTTAAAAAGTTAGAAGGTGTTTCTGAAGATGTTGTAAAAGGAGTTGAAGAAGAAATTCAGGGATTCACAGACAAATATGTAAAGCTTTGCGATGAGCATCTTAAGACAAAAGAAGCAGAAATTATGAAAGTATAATTTTTAGTTTTTTAAATATTAATAAGAGGTTTCCGAGAGGGAACCTCTTTTGTTTTCTGTATATCAGAACTTTAATTTTGCTTTTAATGAACTTTATTTTTTAATCGATATAAAATTTTGAATTATTAAGCCCTGTTACTATAATATTTTAATAGATATTAGCGTTAAATCATTATATTTATAAAATTATTCCTGAAACACCTTAAAAAAGACAGGAAACAAAACATTATAGTGATGACGAGAATTATTGGTGTAGGGAACTACATTCCATCTGAAACGATAACCAATCTATTTTTTGATAAGCATGTTTTTCTTAATAAAGAAGGAGTGTTATTAAAAGAAAACAATGCATCTATTACGGATAAATTAAAAAAAATTACGGGCATTGAAGAGAGGAGGTATGCGAGCAGCACACAGGTTACTTCAGATTTGGGGCTTATTGCAGCTCAGGCTGCTATAGAAAATGCAGGAATAGATCCTGAAACTTTAGACTATATTATCTTTGCCCATAATTTTGGGGATGTACGCTTCGGGACAGTTCAGTCTGATACTGTTCCCTGTCTTGCAGCAAGGGTGAAGCATTTACTGGGAATCAGAAACAACTTTTGTGTTGCATATGATGTTCTTTTCGGATGTCCCGGTTGGATTGAAGGAATGATACAGGCCAATGCTTTTATTAAAGCAGGTATTGCAAAACGCTGTTTGGTAATAGGAGCTGAGACACTTTCCCGTGTAGTGGATATTCACGACAGAGACAGTATGATTTATGCTGATGGGGCAGGAGCCGCTATTCTAGAAAACAGTACTGATGATTCCGGGATAAAGTCTCATCTTTCTGCTTCTTATACATTGACGGAAAAAGACTATCTGTATTTTGGGAAATCTTATAATAATGAACGATGCCCTGATACGAAATACATCAAAATGGATGGAAGAAAAATCTATGAATTTGCGCTTTCCAATGTTCCTGATGCTATGAAAAAATGTCTTGACAATAGTGGATATACCATTAATCAGCTGGATAAGATTATTATTCACCAGGCTAATGAAAAAATGGATGAAGCTATTGTTAGCAGGTTTTATCAGTTGTATAATACGCCGCTTCCTGAGAATATCATGCCTATGGTAATTCATAAATTAGGAAACAGCAGTGTCGCAACTATTCCAACTTTGCTTACGATGATTCTCAACGGAGAATTGGAACAACATGAAATCAAGAAAGATGATATCGTCCTGTTTGCTTCTGTAGGAGCGGGAATGAATATTAACGCATTTGTGTACAAGTTTTAACTGGCATCGATGTTTGACATACAAAAAGAGGTTTCCGGGGTCGGAAGCCTCTTTTTTATTTACACCTGTGGTTTGATTTATCCTTTCGGATCTTCATGTTTTTTTAGAGATTGATTATTTATGAGGAGGGATTTGATTTCCTTTCTGGAGAAAAGTCTTCAGTAGTCATATATTATGTACTGTAGAAAATTCCATCACTTAAACAGCCCGTAATTGAGCCATATTCTCCATGAGATGGTTGTTATGTTACAGTGATAAGCCATGTCATTTTATACTTTAAAAAATAGAAACTCCAATATTCTGTTTTCAGAAATAAAAAAGACCCGGAATTTCCGGGTCTGTACTGTATTGAATATTCAATTTCGGGTATCTATTGATACCGCTGATGCTCTTTACTTTTTGAAAATCTCTTAGTAATGGGCTTAAATAATGCCTTATATTTCTCTGCATCGAATAGCTGAGAATCTGTAAGTGCTTTATACGTCATCCAGATTCCAAAAGGAAGAAGAATGAAGTTAGGAAGCCATGCTGCCAGATACGGATTCATTTTTCCGCTCCAGGATAAATTTTCTACCCCTACATTCATGACATAGAAAATAATGAAAATAACGATGGCTATGATTACGGGAAGCCCCATACCTCCTTTTCGGATGATAGAACCCAAACTGGCTCCAATCAGGAAGAAGATAATACAGGTTACAGAATAGGAGACTATTCTTTGCTGATAAATAACCACCTTGCTGAAATATTTTACATTCGTACTGAACTCACTTTTTTTACTTTCCAGTGAGGTTTTCAGGTTATCCAGTCTGTTATAAGCATTATAGAGGATTTCCAACTTTTTGTCACTTTTTATGGTGTCCAGCTTTACCTGTGGTTTTGGAGCTGCCTTATGTGCATTGCCTCTATCCATGTAGGCAACTACAGAATTGGTCTGCCCCAGGACATCTGCTCCTACATTATCAAAAAACAGTTTGTTTTCTTTTTTGCTTTTAGCAATAGTTTGGTTCAATTGACCATATGTTTGGAAACGATAGTCATCCGTAATCTGTTCTTTTTCGATAGCCTGGTTGATAATTTCACTGATATCAAAGTGAGAGGTCAGCGTATCAAATTTAATAGCCTGATCAGGCTGTTTCATTCTGACATTTTCTCCCTTTCCTGCAAAATTGTCCTCAAATACATATCCGTTATGTAGGACAAGTTTTAAGAAGTTCTTATTGGCTGCCGGAACAAATTTTCCTTTTTCAGCGACAATAGACTGTTGGTTTTCATAGGTGTTGGCTTTTCTGTGAACAAAAACGCCCTCAATATTCTCCCCGTTTTCTCCATAAATTTTGTCAAATTTCACCATATAACCGGGAATCTGGTCAATGAATTGTCCGGGAGTGAAGTTAAGCGCAGGTTTAGTCTGTGCAATATTGAAAAGCATGTTTTTCGCCTTCTTCTGGAAATCGGGAATAATATTATTTGAAAAGAAGAAAAGCATAATCGCCAGTATGGTAGCAACGCCCAGAAGAGGCATCATAACTCTTGTCAGAGAAATTCCGGCAGCCTTCATCGCAGCAAGCTCATACCTTTCACCAAATTCTCCGAAGGACATAATACTGGCCAGAAGGATAGTAAGAGGAAGCACCATACTGATAACGCTTACCCCAAGATAAAAAAGAAGTTTAAGGATTTGCCAGTAGCTTAATCCTTTTCCCATAAATTGACCTAATTGAACCCAGATAATGTTTACAATAAAGATGAAAAACAATACGCTGAATATAAAGAAAAACGGTCCAAAGAAGGTTTTTATGATATATCGGTCTAGTATTTTTAACATGCGCCAAAATTAATCAAAAAGCCGCAAATTTTACTTGCGGCTTTTATATTTTGTTATTTTTTTAACTTAAAAACAGAATGGAGTATTTATAACCCTGTTTTCTTGCTTTTTAAAGTTCAGTAATTACGTAGTTTTTAAATTTATTCTTATCAAAAACAAACATATTCGGGTCCAAATCCTGGTTTTCCTTATATTCTTTGATGGCAATGACAGCAACATCTTTGTTGTTTCCGTGCTGTTCAAGCTTTACCATTTGTTTTTTTACAGAATCTACAAAAAGATACACATATTTTATACCGTTTGATTTTACAGGAGTCAGTTTGATAAAATCAGCATTCACACCGTTGACCATTTTCTTTCCGTTATACGTTACGTTATAGTCATTTCTATAGGTACTCAGGTAATTGATAGGGGAGAAGAGGGTGCTGTTTCCATTAGGTTTTGCAATCGTTACTTCCATATCATCCGTACTGATGTTATAAATCTTGTTTCCATCAAAGATCTGTTCGGTATCCATGATTTTCAACTTGTATTTATCTCCTGCCGAATAATAAATTCCAGGCTCGGTTTTAGTTACCTGATCATTAAGACCGCTTCCAAAAGAAAATTTGAAGTAAGAATTCTTTTTAGAATTGTAATTGGCTGTAATATCATCCAATATCTTTTTGGCTTTAGCGTCTATTTTCTGAGCACTGGCCATACCAACTGCACCTACAACAAAACTTCCTAATATAACTTTTGAAATAATATTTTTCATTTTTTTATTTAATAATCTTTAGACATTTTCTAACTCTTAAGGGGAGTGCTATTCGCTTTTTTACCCTTAACTACGCAAATCTTCCAAAAACTGTTCCAAAAAAATTCGCTATTTTTAATATTCAAGTGAAAAAATGTAAATTGGTTTTTCTTTAACCTTTTTTAATTTTTAAGAACCTGTTCCAGTGAATAAAGCATGTCCTTGTTGATAATGTTTTGTAAATTATCTTGTCTCGGGTCTTTCAATATATTTATCAAAGTTTTCAGGAAGAATATTGGTTACTGTTAATTTGTTAGAAGTGATGGTAGGCTCAATCTTAATAACTTTAGTGCTTGCATTAATTTCAACAGGATGTTTACTTCTCATATTCACCATATCTATATGAAGAGCAGTGAATTCATGTTTCCCGTTTTCTAAATTTACAATAACATATTCTTTAGGCCTGATCTGCCCCAGAGATTTGCCATCAAGTCCAATATTTAATCTTGCTGTATTATCCATTTTATGGAGAACTCCAGCACCATTATAAATGAGTACTTTGCCATTTCCCAGAGTATTATTGTCTATGACATCTAGTCTTACGGAAGAATAGTCACTGGGAACAGATCTTAATGCACAGGAAGATAATGTAAGTACAGATGCCAAAAGCCCCAGTTTGAAGATTTGTTTTATTGTAATTTTCATGATAATAGTTGAATTTGAATATTATTTATATTTCCCGGGTTATGTTGTTGCATGCCCGGGATTCATTACTTTGTATGATGAGTTAGCTTCTTAAGTCTTCTAAAAACTGTTCCAAAGAATGAAGATCACTGATGATCACCTCTCTTGCTTTAGCTCCGTTAAAGCCTCCGACAATACCGCTTGCTTCCAGTTGGTCCATAATTCTTCCCGCTCTGTTATAGCCAAGTTTCAATTGACGCTGAAGCATGGAAGTAGAGCCTTGTTGGGTAGATACGATAATTCTTGCGGCCTCTTCAAATAATGCATCTTTTTCATTAGGATCAAAAGCTCCTACCGAACTTGTAGAATCTTCAGAAACATATTCAGGAAGAAGGAATGCCGATGCATATCCTTTTTGTTCCCCAATGTATTCTGCCAGTCTTTCAACCTCCGGAGTATCTACAAAAGCACACTGAAGTCTTAGAATTTCATTACCGTTGAAATAAAGCATGTCTCCTTTACCAATCAGCTGATCTGCACCCGTAGAGTCGAGAATTGTTCTTGAATCCACACTGGAGATCACCCTGAATGCTGCTCTTGCAGGGAAGTTTGCTTTAATCATACCTGTAATTACATTCACAGAAGGTCTTTGTGTTGCTACAATAAGGTGAATACCCACGGCTCTTGCAAGCTGTGCCAGTCTGGCAATTGGTAACTCTACCTCTTTTCCGGCGGTCATGATCAGATCGGCAAACTCATCTACTACCAAAACAATATAAGGTAAAAAACGGTGCCCATTTTCAGGATTTAATTTTCTTTCTGCAAACTTCTTGTTGTATTCTTTTAGGTTTTTGCAGAATGCATTTTTAAGAAGATCATATCTTGTATCCATCTCGATACAAAGTGAGTTGAGGGTATTGATTACTTTGTTTGTATCTGTAATAATAGCTTCATCCACATCCGGAAGTTTAGCCAGATAATGTCTTTCTATTTTTGAGTATAATGAAAGTTCTACCTTTTTAGGATCCACCATTACAAATTTCAGTTCACTAGGGTGTTTCTTATAAAGCAGAGAGGTAAGAATAGCATTAATTCCTACAGATTTACCCTGTCCCGTTGCTCCGGCCATCAATAAGTGAGGCATCTTTGCAAGGTCAGCCATGAAAACTTCGTTGGAAATTGTTTTTCCGAAAACTACCGGAAGATCCATATCTGTATTTTGGAATTTCTGAGAAGCAATAACAGAGCGCATAGAAACCATGGTAGGATTCTTTCTTGGTACTTCAATACCAATAGTTCCTTTTCCCGGCATTGGCGCAATAATCCTGATCCCTAAAGCTGAAAGATTCAAAGCAATATCATCCTGCAGTTTTTTAATGGCTGCCACCCTGATACCCGCTTCCGGAACAATTTCGTATAAGGTAACCGTTGGCCCGATGGTCGCTTTGATCTCGGCAATACCTACATTAAAGTTCTTTAAGAGCCCAACAATTTTATTTTTATTTTCTTCAAGTTCTTCCTTATTGATTGATATCTCTTCATTGCCGTAATCTTTTAATAAATCTACCGGAGGCATCTGGAAATTAGCAAGATCTAATTTATGATCATACAAACCATGCATTTCTACCAGTTCCTGAGACTTTTTATCTGAATCATCCAGGGTATCAATTACAGGAGCAATTTCTACCTTAAATTTAATGTCTTCGTGAACAGGTGCAGAGGTAGAGACCGAAGATGGAGTAGAAGGTCTGATATCAAAAGCTTCCTCAGGAGTAGACATCGGAACAGCCGGTTTTGTACTAAGGTTTAAATTCGCCGATTGCGTTATCTCTTTGTGATCATTTTCAAAAGAAGTATGATTCGGAGTGACAATAGTTTCTATATCTGTAGTAAGGGGAACTTCTGAAACCTGTTTTGGAATAGATACAGCTTCCTGTTCTTTTATTTTATTAATAGGATTAGCAGAGGTCTGCTGGGTAAGGTCGCTTACCGTAACATTAGCTGCTACTTCTTCAACCTCTTCCTTCATTTCTTCATCCGCTTCAAAATCTTCATTAGAATCCGGCATCATAGCCTTTACCTTTCCTATGGTATTTTCATTGATTTTATTCAGCTTAGCTTTGATAGAGCTTGGGCGAAGATTGAATTCCAGGATGAAATACAGAAGAATGCTTGCCGCCAATACTGTCCACAACCCTACAGCTCCAATGATGGAATTAAGATAATCCATGATCTGGTAACCATATACACCTCCTAAAACGCCTTGCCCTTTGGTAAGCGCTCCCATAAAAATAGGAAGCCAGCAAATAAAAAACAGTGAATGTCCAATGGTTTTCCATGGCTTGAACATTTTCTTTTTAAGGATCATTGTTCCTACTACAAGGAATAAAAATGCAATAATAAATGAGGCAATACCAATACTTTCAAATATAAAAACATTCCCAAACCAGTCTCCTAATTTTCCAAAAATGTTTGAAGATTTTATACCCTTATCAAGCATTGTTCCTGCCTGGCTCTGGTCTGCTTTCCAGTTCATTAAATAGGAAATGAATGAGAACGCTAGAACAATAGAGAAAAGGATAAAAGTAAGCCCAAAGAATATACGCGGCTTAGATAAAATTCGGCCTGCTTCCGGCGATTCAGTCTGTTTTTTTTGTGTCTTTTTGTCCATAATATCAATATCGCAAATTTAATGTTTTTCCCACATTAAAACCTTTTTTGTAAAAAAAATCATTTTAATTTCAACAATAACAATTCCAAAAATAAAAGATATAATTATTTTTTATTTCAAATGATTGTTATTGTTATTATTTTGATTCTAGAATTTCAAATAATTTGATTTAAAATATTCTTTATTTGGTGAGAAATATATAAAATAATAATATTTTTCACTTTATTTAATTTAAAATAAAAACACATAATATCGGAAAATAAATCTAATTATGAATTATTTTGATTGATTATTGCCATATAAAATGATGATATCCTGATTTTTTTGAAAAAAATATATTGTACCTTTGAAATCTGCTGTAAGATAAATAATACAAAAAGTTCCCTCAAAATTTATTATTCATCACAGGTTGAGATTGATCCCCCTTTCAGATAAAAAAATATGTAATCATACATAAGCTAACACAGAAAAGAAACCTAATAGGATCATCTGTAAATTTTTTCCGGAACTTATCTTGTATTCAAAGCTGGTTTTTTACGATCCGGATATCCTGAACATATAGGTGGTTACTCATTGGTAGAAGAATGTCTTTCTAACCTATCCTGATTGTATGTGGGAATTCTCCCAGTAAACAGCTATCCAATTTTCAAATAACGACAAGAAAATACTTGGTTTATAATAAAAATTCTAACAAATGAAAAAGCTTTTATTTCTATCCTCTCAATTGCTAAGTTGCTTTGTCTTCGGGCAAATTCCTGCACCAGGTGGAATTTCAAATAACCTGCAGGTGTGGGTGAAAGCCAATGCCGGTACCGGTACTTCCACAGATAATGCTCAGGTTCCTGTATGGGCAAACCAAAGAACGGGTGGAGCTGATGGCATAGCCAATCAAGGTATGCCGGGGTATTATGCTGATCCTGGGATTTCTGCAAGACCTGTCTACCGTACAGAATCTTCAATATCCGGGTTTAATTTCAATCCCGCTATAGAAATTGTAAGTACAAACGGATACAGATCAGGATATAAATTTCCTTCAGGATTTCCGGATAATGCTACGAATTCACTGACTTCATATACCCATCTTTCCAGAACAGCATCGGCAACCTACAGAAGTGTTTTTGTAATGAATGGTACTGCTCAGAGTTCAAATACGACAAGTATTGCGGGAATTTGGCAGTCTCCATTCTTTGGAACCAAAACCAACCGTCCTGAATTTTATAACGAAAAAGAATTCGGGGACGTATTTTTCGGAACCGATGTAATCAATACAGTAGAAAGTAATACTCCCAGTATACAATCTTATTATAATACCAGTGTAGGAGGGAATATGAAGTACTTTTTTGATAATAATGGGTTTACTTACGGTGAAGCTTCCAATGGAGTTTCTTCTACCAATAATTATCCGGGAATGGTTCTTCTGATGGATAATGATGGAGGTTCAGGATCCACTTCCTTAGCCGGAGACAGAATAGGAGAATTTATATTGTACTCAGGTACACAGACTCCTGAAGAGAGACAGAGGGTGAATTCTTATCTCGCGGTTAAATATGGAATAACCTTACAGCAGCCACAAAATTACCTGGGGTCTGATCAGTCTGTTACGTGGAATGCCGGTATTAATACCGTTTTTAATCACAATATCTTTGGGATTGCCCTGGATGATCAGTCTGTTTTGAATCAAAAAGTGAGTAATAGTATACACATCGAAAATAATACGATGCTTACGCTGGCAACAACAAATGATTTTACTTCCGCCAATGCCCATCCGGGAAGGGCTTCATTTTCTCAGGATAAAACTTTTTTAATAACCGGAGATAATAATGTTCAGGAGCTTGCTCTGGTTAATTTTGGAACAGGTTCAGGGAGAATCATTCAAAGAAAATGGCTTGCTCAAAAGACTAATGATACCGGTTCTGTATGGTTGCAGGCTGATCTTTCAAGATATACTGATATTACAGCAACTGATAAAGTGTTTATGATGGTTGCTGATGATGAGGCATTTACCCAAAATGTACAGATGATTTCTGCGACCGCTTTTGTAAATGGGAAGGCTGTGTTTAATCATTCATTTGTAAGCAATAGATATTTCGTCTTTGGAGTAAATCTTCTGGAGTATTGTACTAAAGATCCTGCACCGGGTACGCCGGATAGTTATACCAGGATAGGTATTACAGGCCATACCCATATTCAGTCAGGGTGGCCCGGAAATGTTCCAAACGGGTTTATAGCACTGGAGTCTAAAAATAAAGGTTTCGTGATTACCAGAACAACTTCAGCAAGCATTGTCAATCCTGTAGAAGGTATGCTGATTTATGATACCGCGGAACAATGTTTAAAATTATACAACGGGACTTCGTGGAATTGTATTGTAAGATCTTGTAATGACTAATTAACTAACACCGCAAAGAAAAAGATAAGAAATGAAAAAAATAATCATCATAACAGGATTGCTTTGTGCTATGGTAACATCGGCACAGACTGCGATAGATAAAAATCAGGCTGACGGAGACGGAATATTGGATTTTGCAGCCAATACGACAAAAGGTATTTTATTACCCATTGTGGAAACGTTACCTGCAGATGCTGTGGGAGGAACTATTCTGATGGACAAGAATGATAGAATAGTAAAGATGAAGGTGGGAGCGGCGTGGACCCCGCTGAGTGATGCAGGATCTGTTGATGGGGCAGTATTCAATACCAACGAGGAAATCCCTGGGCAGAATAGAATTATTATGGGAGCTTCCGAAACAGCTGCGCCGGGAGTATTGGTTCTGGAATCTTCTGATAAGGCACTAATCCTTCCTAAAGTGGCGAACCCACATATTAATGTAAAAAGCCCATATCCGGGAATGGTATGTTATGATACTGTCAGTAAAAATATGGCTGTATTTGATGGCTTAAAATGGAGCTATTGGAAATAAAATATGAGCAGACTATTGAAACTGCTCAACCGGAAGAATTTCTTACGGTTTTTTCATGAATATGATTTTTTGAACTAGTTCAAAGGTCAGGAACTATTCCGGTCATAATTTTGTCATATCGATTTATAACAGGGAAATAATGAAAGACACTTTTAAAAGTATTCTGACTTTATGTTTGATTTTAATTTCATTCGTATCAATGAACGCACAACAAAAAAGAAAAATGGAAAACACAGCACTATTAATTATTGACGTACAAAACGACTATTTTCCAGGAGGGAAAATGATACTGGAAGGTGCGGAAAAGGCCGCGAAAAACACGCAGGACATTCTGAAATATTTTAGGGAAAATAATCTTCCCGTGGTTCACATTATGCATATTGCCACCGGTGATGGCGCTGCTTTTTTTATTCCGGATACTCACGGAGTGGAGATCAGTTCATGGGTTGCCCCAAAATCTGATGAAAAGGTTCTGGTAAAACATTTTCCGAATAGTTTCAGGGAAACGGATCTGCTGCAGTTTCTTCAGGCAAAAAAGATCAAAAATCTGGTGATTACAGGTATGATGACAGATGTATGTGTGGAATCAACCACTAGAGCTGCATTTGACTTTGGCTTTACCAATACCGTTATTGGAGATGCTACTGCAACACGAGACCGGGAATTGAACGGGCAGGTGATAAAAGCGGAAGAAGTACAAAGGTCATTTTTAGCAGGGATCTCCGCATTAGGAAATCTTTACGCCAGAATTGTCAGTACAGATGATTTCTTACATGGAAAATAAGTAACGGATAACAGGGTAATAAATAAAGGTATCAATAATAATTGGTATCTTTATTTTGCTTAAACAGAATAATGCTTGATTTACTTTATCAAAACATCAGCCGGTATATAGACTTATCCGAAGAGGAATTCAGTCGTTTTGCTTCTCCATTTGAATATAAAGTCTTTAAAAAGAAAGAGATGATTCTTAAAGAAGGGGATTACTGTTCTTTTGAAGGATTTGTTGTCAGTGGATGCTGTAAAGTATATTATCTCAATGAAAACGGTTTTGAACAGACATTGTATTTTGCGATCGAAGGATGGTGGATCACGGATATCGACAGTCTCATTAATCATGTTCCCAGCATTCTCAATATCGAAGCTCTAGAGGATAGTGAGGTTCTTATGATTTCCAAAAAGGAGAAAGAACACCTTTATGAAACAATGCCCCAGGTAGAAAAACTTTTTAGAATGATGAATCAGCAGTCATCAGTAGGATTACAGAGAAGGATTCTTTCCTTGACAGGGAAGACGGCTGATAAAAGATATGTAGAATTTTTAAAAAAATATCCGGGACTCGAACAAAAGCTTACCCAACAACAAATTGCTTCCTATTTGGGAATTACTCATGAATTCTTGAGTAAGATCAGGAAAAAAATATCCCTCGGGAAATAAATTGTAAACTCATTTTATTTTTTATAAAACTGATGTTGATTTATTATATTGTAAATCAGTATTTTGAGTTTTATGTCGGTTATTTCTGAATAGAAGTTTTCAATCACCGGTATAGGTACAATGAATCTGGAATTGCCGGGTTTTAAAAATTGAATTTTTCTTAGTGCTTTTTTAGTTATTAAGAATGATTCAAAATAAGCGAAACGGGCTTTAAAATGACAAAAAACAGCTTTTTTTAATCTCTTTGTAGTTTATCATGCTTATTTTTGCATGTCAAGTATAATTAAATCATGAAGAAGCTCCAAGATATTCTTATCTCAACCAGGACAATGGCTGTTTTGTTACTGGTGTATGCATTTGCGATGGCTTATGCAACGTTCCTAGAAAACGACTATGGAACGCCTACAGCGAAAGCATTAATTTATGAGGCCAAATGGTTTGAACTGATCATGGTCCTGCTTATTCTCAATTTCATAGGAAATATCGGCAGATACAGACTTTGGAAAAGAGAAAAGTGGCCGGTTCTTGTTTTTCACCTGGCTTTTATATTTATTTTTATGGGCGGTGCCATTACCAGATACATCAGTTTCGAAGGGCAGATGCACATCAGAGAAGGAGAAACCTCCAACGAAATCGTAACGGACAAAAATTTCTTTAAAATCCAGATCGAAGAGAAAGGGGATGTTCTTAATTATCAGGATGTACCTTATCTGATGTCTCCACTGCATAAAGATTTCAATGCGACCTATGACTTTCATGGGAAAGAAGTGAAAGTTTTTGCGAAGGAATACATCCAAAGAAAAAAAGACAGTCTGGTTGCTGAGCCGAATGGGGCAGAATACCTTCACCTGGTGTCTACAGCAAGTACGGGAAGACAGAATATTTACATCAAACCGGGAGAGACCAAGTCGATCAACGGAACTTTGGTAACATTCAACAGAGCTATTGAAGGAGCTGTGGAATTCAAAAATGAAGGTGGAAAATTATTCATCAAAACTCCTGTTGATGCAAGTTATATGACTATGGCTACTCAGGCTACCGGAAGTACAAAGAAAGATGAATTCCAGCCTTTGGCAATGAGAAGTTTATACAGTATTAATGAACTGAAACTTGTAGTGCCTGAAGGACTGAAAAAAGGAAGACTTATCGCTATTGAAGGTGATAGAAAGAAAGATGCTAGTGTTCCTGATATGCTTCAGATAGAATTACAGGGTCCAAAAACAAAGCGCTTGGTTGACCTTTCTGTAGAAAGAGGAAATCCTAATGCCTATAAACAGGTTACCATGGATGGATTAAATATCATGGTTGGATTCGGACCTAAGGTTTACAATACTCCTTTTGCGCTGAAGTTAGAAGATTTCGTGATGGAAACTTATCCTGGAAGTTCTTCTCCAAGTGCTTACGAAAGCCATGTGAAAATTGTTGATGAAGGTAAAGAAACACCTTATAAAATCTATATGAACCACGTTCTTAACCATAAAGGATACCGTTTCTTCCAGTCGAGTTTTGATCCGGACAGAATGGGAACAGTACTTTCTGTAAACCATGATTTCTGGGGAACTCTGATCTCTTATATCGGATACGGATTATTATTCTTAGGAATGTTTGTGATCTTCTTCTGGAAGGGAACTCACTTCTGGAAATTAAATAAAATGTTGGCTGATGCCAGCAAGAAAAAAGCAAAAACAGCAGCTGTTCTTTTACTGTTTTTAAGTATAGGGGTCAATGCTCAGAAAATTGAAACACACGGAACAACCGACGGAAGCAGAGAACATGTACATGTAGAAGGTGACGGGCATACTCATGCTCCGGCTCCATCTGTTCAGCCTCTTGACGGTGCTGCTCCAAAGCAGAATTCTCTGGCAACGCCAATGAATAAAATGAGATCTGTCTCTCCGGATGAAATCATTGCGAGAAACAGGATTAGTGAGGCGCATGCGGATAAATTCGGATATCTTTTGGTGCAAAGTTTTGAAGGAAGAATTGTTCCTATCAATACAGTGGCATTGGATGTTTTAAGAAAACTATATAAGAAAGATAAATTTAAAGGAACTGACGGTAAATACCTTACGGCTAACCAGTGGTTCTTATCCGTAAATACAGATACCCCAAGCTGGACAATGGTTCCCATGATTAAAGTAGGACCGAAAGGAGGGGATGAACTGAAAAATAAGACCAAAGCAGATGATGATGGATATACTTCATTAATGAACCTTTTCCCTGCAGATGCTAACGGTAATTTAACATACATTCTTGAGCATGATTATAACACTGCTTTCCGTAAAAAGCCGGCAGATCAAACAAATTATGACAAAGAAGTAATTTCTGTAAACGAAAGAGTTCAGATTTTCAACGAGTTTTTCAGTGGTCAGTTTATGAGAATTGTGCCGGTGAAAAATGACGCTAACCATACATGGCATTCATGGCTGGATCAGAAGTTTGAACCGGATATGGAATCTCAGCAGGTAATGGGACCTTATTTTGCCGAAGTTCTTACCGCTCAGAAATCAGGAAACTGGAGTAAAGCAGATTCGGAACTTGCTAAACTTTCAGAATATCAGCAGAAATGGGGTAAAAGCGTTGTTCCTGCTCAATCTAAAGTAGATCTTGAGGTTTTCATGAATAAAGCGGATATTAACTTCAAATTATTAATATTCTACACCATCATAGGAGGGCTTCTTTTGATCTTAGGTTTTGTTGAATTATTCAAATCACACAAGATTTTAAATAAGGCTATTAAGATCATTATTGCAATTGGCTTAATAGGATATTTTTGTCACTTCTTAGGCCTTGTGGCAAGATGGTATATTTCAGGGCACGCACCTTGGAGTAACGGGTATGAAGCGATTATCTTTATTTCCTGGGTAGGAATTACAGCAGGGCTTGTTCTTTACAGAAATTCCAATGCACTAATTCCTGCAGCCGGATTTATGGTAGCGGTAATTATGATGGGATTTGCTCATGGAGGTTCAGCCCTTGATCCACAGATTACACCATTGGTTCCTGTATTGAAATCTTACTGGTTAATTGTTCACGTAGCGATTATTACCTCCAGCTATGGATTCTTTGCACTATCGATGATCATTGCTGTGATCTCTCTGGTATTTTATATTATTTCAAATAAAGACACCTATAAAATTCATCATGATACCACGTTAAAAGAATTGGTAGTAGTTTCTGAAATGTCTCTTACTATTGGTCTTTTTGCTTTAACAGTAGGAAACTTCTTAGGAGGAATCTGGGCCAACGAATCTTGGGGAAGATACTGGAGCTGGGACCCGAAAGAAACATGGGCTTTCATCTCGATCATGGTGTACGCGTTTGTACTGCACATGAGATTAGTACCTGGGTTGAGAAGCAGATGGGCGTTCCACGTAGCAACAATGTTTGCATTCTGTTCAATGGTAATGACTTATTTTGGGGTAAATTACTACTTAAGCGGACTTCACTCTTATGCAGCTGGAGACCCGGTACCGGTACCGGCCTGGGTATACATCGGAATCGCAACAATGATTACTTTATCAGCAGTTTCTTATTTCAAGTTTAAAAAATTAACAAAGAAGTAAAAGCGGCAGACCTATAAAATCAAAATCCTGGAATTTATTTTCCGGGATTTTTTTTGTACATAATACAATACAGAGTGCAAAATGATATGTGGTAAGAACATTCTTACGATAGTTTGTCTTACATAGAAATCCAGCTATTGCTTAGCTATTGTGATCAACTCCGGCAATGCGGATTGGGTACGCTTCATTTTCACTTTTCTTATCCTGCACCCTGCAAAAAAAACTCATTATTTATATCGGGCATTCAAAAATTACCTCTATCTTTATGATATCAAAATAATATCAAATTAAAAATTCAGTTATGGAAAAAACATTAAAACCTATGTCGGGTTATATTACCTTAGTAATCTGTCTGGCTTTATTTGTCGCTTCGGTCTATTTCTTTATTTCCGGAGTTGATCAGAGTATTGCCTATGTGATTATTGCGATGTTTTGCTTTTTACTTTCATGCTTCTTCCTGAAAGGACTCATGATTATTCAACCTAATCACTCCAGGGTATTAAACTTTTTTGGAAAATATGTGGGTTCAGTAAAAGAAAACGGGCTGTTTTTTATCAATCCTCTGTATTCGTCACAGAAAATATCATTGCGTTCAGAAAATTTGCAGGGACAAACCTTGAAAGTCAATGATAAAATGGGAAATCCGATTGAAATTGCAGTAGTAATCGTATGGAAAGTTGGAGATACTTATAAAGCAGCTTTTGACGTTGAACGCTACTCGGATTTTGTGAAAATGCAGAGTGAAGCAGCAGTACGACATTTGGCCATGAGTTTTCCTTATGACAATTTGGAGGACGACCATGCCCCGATTACTTTAAGAGAAGGTGGTGAAAAGATCAATTCTATTTTGGAACAGGAGCTTACAGACCGTCTTTCAAAAGCAGGAATTGTCATTCAGGAAGCAAGGATCTCCCATTTGGCGTATGCATCAGAAATCGCAGGAGCAATGCTTCAAAGACAACAGGCTACTGCCATTGTTGCAGCGAGAACCAAAATTGTAGAAGGAGCCGTAGGTATGGTTGATCTTGCCTTGAAAAAGCTTTCTGAAGGTAATATCGTTGAACTTGATGACGAAAGAAAAGCCGCAATGGTAAGTAATTTAATGGTGGTTTTGTGTGGTGAAAAAGCGGCAACCCCAATATTAAATGCAGGCACCCTGTATAACTAGTTATAAAAATTGAATAATTCCAGGTTTATCGAGTTTATAAACCCAGGATATAACCCAATGCATCTTGCATCAAAAACAAGAATAATGAAATCGGAAAAAGCTCAGAACACTTCGGAAAACAAAGGCAAGAAATCCTTTGTCTTAAGGATAGATGAGTCCACCTATAAACTCCTCGAAAAATGGGCCAATGATGAATTTAGAAGTGTGAATGGTCAAATTGAATATCTCCTGCACCAAAGTCTGGTGAATTCCGGGAGAAAAAAGAAAGAATAGGGTAGAAATAACCAACTTGAAAAAAATCCGTCTTCAATTATGAGACGGATTTTTTTATGGGTTTATTTGAAAAACTTCTTAGGAAAGCCCTTTACTTGCGTAATTATTCAAGATGTTTCAAAATCTTTATTCTATAAAATTTATCTTTGCAAAAAAATATTTTGCGAAAAAAACTAATAATCTTAACTGTCATTCTTGGGCAGTTATATTCATCACAATGCTTTAAAGAATTTA
The DNA here is from genome assembly GCF_016756935.1 of Chryseobacterium sp. KMC2. Taxonomy (NCBI): domain Bacteria; kingdom Pseudomonadati; phylum Bacteroidota; class Flavobacteriia; order Flavobacteriales; family Weeksellaceae; genus Chryseobacterium; species Chryseobacterium sp. KMC2. Next base: position 99,580 of record NZ_JAESIT010000014.1, on the reverse strand, counting down.
GTCCTTCTAAAACCGGAAGGTATACAGCAGGTATAAAAACGGATGGTACACTCTGGACCTGGGGAGAAAAGGGGTATGGAGGGCTTGGAAATAATACACAAAGTGCAGCATATTTCCCGGAACAGATTACTTCAGATACCTGGAAGAATTTCTCATTGGGAAGATATCATACACTAGCCGTTAAATCTGACGGTACACTTTGGGCATGGGGATTAAATAATTATGGACAAGTAGGTAACGGAACAAATATAAACCAATTTGTTCCTGTACAAATTGGGATTGCTAATGATTGGAGCCTTGTAATGGCCGGAGAATATTCTTCTTTTGCGATTAAAACAAATGGAGAACTTTGGGCCTGGGGAAGTAATGCTAACTATGGATTGGGATTAGGAAATAGGATTGATGTAAAAGTACCTACCAGAATAGGTACAGATACAGATTGGAAGAAACTTTCAAGTGGAGGCAGCCATACAATTGCTCTTAAAAATAATGGAAGTATTTGGGGTTGGGGACAAAATTCATCAGGGCAGGTAGGAGCAGGAAATACGTATGTAAAAACTCCTATTCAGATTGGTACTGGTACGAATTGGAGAGATATATCAACAGGGTACAAAAGTTCTTACGGAATAAAGAATGATAATACTATTTGGGCCTGGGGAGATAATTATGCTGGACAAATAGGAAATGGAGGATGGGGAGCTCAGATCTATACCCCTATTCAGGTAGGCACCGACAATAATTGGAAAACTATTAAAGCTGGTGGTTATCAGGTTGTTGCTTTGAAATATGATAATACTTTATGGGGATGGGGATCAAATGGGTTGTCAGAATTAGGAGGATATCATGGAACTTTGAGTTATAAAATTCCGATCAGGATTGGTTTGGATTCTAACTGGAAAAACATCTACCCAGGATATGCTGCAACATATGCCGAAAAAAATGACAATACGATGTGGGTAACAGGGGACCAGTGTTGTGGTGAGTTTGGAAGTAACTTCTCAAGTGGAAAACATTACCCTTTGGCAATTATTTCAGGATACTGTGCGGAATCTATACTTGCTACACCAGATTTACCTAAGAAAAATGATATCATTGCTTTTTATCCTAACCCAGTAAAAGATATGCTTACCATCTCTTTAGATTCAAAAATACAAAGGGTTGAAATATTTGAAATGAGTGGTAAAATGATTAAAAATTATACTGATGTAAATAATTCTCAGCTAAAAATTAGTTTCTCAGAACTACTTCCTGCCACGTATATGGTTAAAATTAAAACAGAAAATGAAGTAAAGACTGTGAAAATAGTCAAAGACTAAGTTTAAGTGCCTATTTAAATAAAAAGAAAGCTGAGAATTTTTCTCAGCTTTCTTTTTATATGTATTATCCATTATCTTACCCGAACATCGTTGAAAAATATTTGGTAATAACGTTCCAAAAATTCTTTCCAAGAAAATAAATTAAAGTAGAGGTAATGATCCCTTTTACGGTGAAAAATATAATTCCCCCGACGCCAAAGCGTTTCACCCATTGTTTCCACTTTGAATTGTCTTTTTGTTTTGAAAAATCTTCTTTTGATGTATTATTCTCCATTTCCGAATGTCAAAATTTTACCCTACAAAGATAAGCATGTTTATAATTAGTCCAAATAAAAAACAAGTTAAAAATTAAAGTTTTGAGGTTCGCATAATATTTTTATCTTTAGAGAGAACGAAAAGTAAGATTTTATGTCAAAAAAAGTAAAGGATTTCGGAATCGAAACAACACTCAAAAACCTTGGTATTAAAGAAGAAAATAAAGGGACTTCAGTGGGCGGTAAATATTTCGCTTCAGGAAAGACAATAGAAAGTATCTCTCCTGTAGACGGTAAATTAATCGCTAAAGTAAAGACTTCCGGAGAAAGTGATTATGACAAAGTAATTGAGACTGCTCAAAAGGCATTTCAGGAATTCAGAATGATCCCGGCTCCTAAAAGAGGAGAAATTGTAAGACAACTGGGTCTGAAGTTACGAGAATATAAAGATGATCTTGGAAAACTGGTTTCCTATGAAATGGGTAAATCATTACAGGAAGGTCTTGGAGAAGTACAGGAAATGATTGATATCTGTGATTTTGCTGTGGGACTTTCCAGACAGCTTCAGGGATATACGATGCACTCAGAGAGACCAGGACACAGGATGTATGAGCAATACCATCCGCTAGGTGTGGTAGGAATCATCACAGCATTCAACTTTCCGGTGGCTGTATGGTCATGGAACACTGCATTGGCATGGATCTGTGGTAACGTTACCATCTGGAAGCCATCTGAAAAAACACCATTGTGTGCGATTGCATGTCAGAATATCATGAATGAAGTTTTAAAGGAAAATAATCTTCCTGAAGGAGTTTCAAGTGTATTGGTATCAGACCATGAGATCGGACAGAAACTGGTAGATGATAAGAGAGTAGCTTTAGTATCTTTCACAGGGTCTACAAGAGTAGGAAGAATGGTTTCTTCTAAAGTAGCAGAAAGATTCGGAAAATCTATTCTTGAGCTGGGAGGTAACAATGCAATTATCATTACGAAAGAAGCAGATATCGATATGTCTATTATCGGAGCGGTTTTCGGAGCCGTAGGAACAGCCGGTCAGAGATGTACTTCCACAAGAAGACTGATTATCCACGAGAGTGTGTATAATGAAGTGAAAACAAGATTGACAAAAGCTTATGGTCAGTTAAAGATCGGAAACCCATTGGATGAGAAAAACCATGTAGGTCCTTTAATTGATACTGATGCGGTGAATCAATATGAAGAAGCTATCAAAAAATGTAAAAAAGAAGGCGGAAAATTTGTTGTTGAAGGAGGTGTATTAACCGGGAAAGAATATGAATCAGGATGCTACGTAAAACCTTGCGTTGCCGAAGTGAAAAATTCTTATGAGATTGTACAGGATGAAACTTTTGCCCCGATTTTATATTTGATCAAATACAAAACCCTGGAAGAAGCCATTGCTATTCAAAATGATGTTCCTCAGGGATTATCTTCAGCGATTATGACTCAAAACCTTAGAGAGGCAGAATTATTCCTTTCTCATGCAGGTTCAGACTGTGGTATTGCTAACGTAAATATTGGAACTTCAGGTGCTGAAATCGGAGGTGCTTTCGGTGGAGAAAAAGAAACCGGAGGAGGAAGAGAATCAGGATCTGATGCTTGGAAGTACTATATGAGAAGACAAACCAATACTATAAATTATACCGCTCAACTTCCTTTAGCACAAGGGATTAAATTTGATTTATAAAAGCTTTACTTAAAGCACACAAAAAAACAAAAACAAAAATTAATAACCTGAATGATAGTAGTTTCATTCTGTGATGCTCTAACCATTCATTTATTAAATCACACATCAATTTATTATGGAACAAACATTAGATATAAAGGCAAATAAAGTAAAAGAAACAGTAGGAAAACACGTTTTGGCGGATGGGTTTGACTTCGTGATGGACATTGAAAAATCTCACGGATCATGGCTTTACGACAAACTTACAGACAGAGAATATCTGGATATGTTCTCTATGTTTGCATCAGCTTCCGTAGGATATAACCACCCTTATCTGGTAGAAAGATCAGAATGGTTAGGCAGAATGGCTGTCAACAAACCTACTTTAGCAGATGTTTACTCCGAAGAATATGCTCATTTCTTAGAAGTATTTGAAAGAGTAGTTATTCCTGAAGAATTACAATATGCTTTCTTTATCGAAGGCGGAACTTTAGGGGTTGAAAATGCTTTAAAGGCATGTTTCGACTGGAAGACCCGTAAAAACTTTGCAAAAGGACTTCAGACTGAAGCCGGAATCTGTATCCATTTCAGACAGGCTTTCCACGGAAGAAGCGGTTATACTTTAAGCTTAACCAACACTTCAGATCCAAGAAAATACCAATATTTTCCTTTATTTGACTGGCCAAGAATCCTAAATCCGAAATTATCATTCCCGATCACGGAAGAAAATCTGGAAGAAACCATTAAAAATGAAAAGCTTGCTTTATTACAAATTGAAGAAGCTATTTTGATGAATCCGGATAAAGTGGCTTGTATCATCATAGAGCCTATCCAGGCAGAAGGAGGGGATAACCATTTCAGAGACGAATTCTTATTAGGCTTAAGACAGCTTTGTGATCAAAATGAAATCTTACTTATTTTTGATGAAGTTCAGACCGGTATTGCCATTACAGGAAAAATGTGGGCTTTCCAGCACTTTACTGCAAAACCTGATATCATTTCTTTCGGTAAAAAAGCACAGGTTTGTGGAGTTTTAGCCAATAAAGAAAAATTTGATGAAGTTCCTAATAATGTATTCAGAGAAAGCTCAAGAATCAACTCTACTTTCGGAGGTAACTTTATCGATATGCTTCGTTTCCAATTGGTAATGGAGGTTATTGAAAAAGAAAATCTTGTAGAAAATGCCAGAGTCGTAGGAGACTTTTTGCTGGATAACCTGAAAGCTCTTGCTGAGAAATATCCTGAGAAAATTTCCAATGCAAGAGGAAGAGGATTGATGTGCGCCATTGATCTTCCATCAGCCGGAGACCGAAATAAAATGATGAGTGAACTCTTCAATGACGGATTGATCATTTTACCATGCGGTGACCAGTCTTTACGCTTCAGACCTCACCTGAATGTTACTAAAGAAGAAATTCAGTTGGCACTGGATAAAATAGAAAACAATATTAACAAAATTTAAAACTAGGATTTGTAATTTTCAAAAAATCATTGTATATTTAGATACTCAAACAATATAGAATATGGAAAGAAGCACGAGAGTATCGGTTTTTGAAAGTGATAACCCTTCAGAAATTCAGTTGGTTAAGTCTAAATTGGATGATGCGCAAATTACAAACACAGTTGAAAATAATTATCTTACATTTACCACAACTCCCACGGCTACGTCGTTAAAAGTAATGGTAGATCTGCAGGATGAAAAAAGAGCATTTGAAATTGTAGATGCTTACCTTCAACAAAGTGAAAATCAATAAAACAATTTCATAATTTTAAATTTTACTACTTCGAACCGAAAATTAATTTTAATTAGTTTTCGGTTTTTTAATTAGCTGCTAATTATTAAAAAAAATAAAAATCATCAAAGGATTGAAAGAACAAAACCTTGATTTTTAATCCTTTATTTCAAAAATTAAAGAACAATGAATCCAGAAATTACACTCAGAAAAGCGGAAATTGAAGACAGAGATATTATTTGGGGAATTATCCAGCAGTCTATTGAAAGAAGAAGACAGGATGGCAGCACACAATGGCAAAATGGATATCCTAACCTGGGAACAGTAGAAAGTGATATTGCCAAGGGTTTTGGATATGTTCTTACAGTAGATGGCGAAATTGCAGTCTTTGCTGCTTTGATTTTAAACGATGAACCTGCTTACAGTACCATTGAAGGAGCCTGGCTGAGTGATGGAGAGTTTGTGGTAGTGCACAGAATTGCAGTAGATGAAAAGTTTGCAGGCCAGGGAATGGTGAAAAAACTTTTTGACCATATTGAAGATTTTACAAGATCCCATGAAATTCAGAGTGTAAAAGTAGATACGAATTACGATAATATTGCCATGCTGAAAATTCTGGAAGGCAAAGGATATTCCTATTGTGGAGAGGTGCTTTTGAAGGACGGAATGAGAAAAGCTTTTGAGAAGATTATAATTTAAGCCAAAAGTTAAATCAACTTTCATTGAATTTTTAAAAGAAACTGTATTTATAATCTCTATCATCTTTGTTCGTTTAGTTCTGAACTAATTTCTACTTTTGTTTAAATTTTTATAACATGCACCAAAGTATAGAAATTGATGAAAGAATATTTCAGGATGCTGTAAAGTTTTATGGCTTTCTTTTCAACATACCCCCATTAGCCTCAAAAATCTATTCCTACCTTCTTTTTGACTATGAGAAAGTAGGAATTACTTTTGACGAGTTTGTGGAAGTGCTTTCTGCGAGCAAAAGCTCTGTGTCCACAAGTATTTCATTACTTCTCAATATGCAGCTTATCGTAGACCACAACAAGATGGATGAGAGGAAAAGGTATTTTTTCACCAATGATGAATATAAGAAAATCCGATTCGAAAAAGTTGTCCAAAAGATGCAGGATGAATTGAAACTATTAGATGATTTAAACAATTTTAAAAAAAATAAAGACGATGAATACAACGAAAGAATAGAAGCCTATAAAGCACTACTTAATAAAAACATACAAAATATTCAGGAATCTCTTAATAAACTATAAAATGAATAATAAGCTAGTTATACTTTCCATTGCAGCGTTTTCACTGACTGCCTGCAAAAAAGAAGCTCCGAAACAGGATGGTGCCAAGCCTTATCCTGTTATTTCTGTGGAGGCAAAAAATATAGTGGGTTATCAGACGTTTCCGGCTACCATTCAGGGTAGGGTAAACAATGATGTGCGTGCAAAAATACAGGGTTATATCACCCAGCTATTGGTAGATGAAGGACAATATGTTACTAAGGGACAGCCTTTGTTTCGTCTGGAAACCAATATTCTGACTGAAAATGCAGCAGCATCCAAAGCAGGAATTGGTGCCGCAGAATCTACTATTGCAGCGGCTCAGGCTTCAGTAAATGCAGCTCAGCTTGAAGTCAACAAGCTAAAGCCACTGGTTCAGAAAAATATCATCAGTAACATTCAGCTACAGACAGCTCAGGCCAACCTGGCTCAGGCTCAGGCACAGCTGCAGCAGGCCAATGCGGCAAAAAGACAGGCTGTGGCTAATTACAAAGGGGTAGAGGCTAACATCGACTATTCTATCATCCGTGCGCCTATTTCAGGGGTTATCGGTAAACTTCCATTGAAAGTGGGGAGCTTGGTAGGACCGTCTGATCAGATTCCTCTGACTACTATTTCTGATACCTCTCAGATCTTTGCCTACTTTGCCATGAATGAGAAAGAATATTTTGATTTCCTTGAAAAATCTCCAGGAGCTTCCATGCCTGAGAAAATTAAAAACTTACCTATGGTTGAGCTTCAGCTAGCCAATGGAAGTCTTTATCCTGAAAAAGGAAAAATTGAAGCCATTACCGGTCAGATTGATCCTACAACTGGAACCATTCAGTTCAGAGTTGCTTTTTCTAATGCTCAGAAACTTTTAAGTAATGGTAACAGTGGAACCATCAGATTCCCACAACGATATGATAACGTATTGGTTGTTCCTGAAAGTGCTACCTATGAACAACAAGGTATTGTTTACGTATATAAAGTAGAAAAAGATACCGCTAAAAATGTTGTGATTAATGTGATTGACAGAATCGACAATATGGCTCTTATAAAATCAGGAGTTAATAAAGGAGAAGTCATAGTAGCTGCTGGTATCGGAGGTCTTAAACCGGGAACTGCCGTGAAGCCGAAACCAATCAAAATGGATAGTCTTGTTCAATCAATAAAACCGAAATTCTAATGATAAAAAACTTTATTAACAGACCGGTTTTATCTACCGTAATCTCAATTTTGATTGTGATTCTCGGTATTTTAGGACTTGTCTCGTTACCGGTTACACAGTATCCGGATATTGCACCACCTACGGTGAGTGTTTCCGCCAACTATACGGGAGCCAATGCTGAGACGGTGATGAAAAGTGTAGTGGTACCTTTGGAAGAGCAGATCAACGGGGTAGAAGGTATGGATTATATCACTTCCAGTGCTGGAAACGACGGTTCTGCCCAGATCCAGGTTTTCTTCAAACAAGGAATAGACCCGGATATTGCGGCAGTAAACGTACAGAATCGTGTGGCCAGAGCAACCCCTTTATTACCTTCTGAAGTAACACGTTCAGGGGTTGTAACGCAAAAGCAGCAAACCAGTGCCTTGATGTATATGTCTTTCTATTCCGAAAATAAGGATCTGGATGACGTTTACCTTCAGAACTTTTTGAATATTAACATTATTCCAAACCTGAAAAGGGTAAATGGTGTAGGAGATGCCAACGTTTTTGGAGGTAAAAACTACTCGATGAGAATCTGGTTGGATCCTGCAAAAATGGCTGCCTACAGTGTAACACCTACAGATGTTACCAATGCGATTAACGAGCAGAGTAGAGAAGCTGCAACGGGTTCTATTGGCCAGAACAGCGGAAGCTCTTTCGAGTATATCATCAAGTATGTAGGTAAATTCAACGATAAAGAACAGTATGATAATATCATCATAAAATCTCTTGCAAACGGACAAAACCTAATGTTGAAGGATGTGGCCAAAGTAGAGCTGGCAGGTCAGTCATACACAGGAATCGGGGAGAATGGAAATTCACCTTCCATCAGTATGGGGATCTTCCAGACGCCAGGTTCCAATGCCCAGGAGATTATTAAAAATATCAAAACGTATCTGAAATCAGCTGAGGGAACTTTTCCAAAGGGGGTAAAGTATACTTTTAACTTTGATACCAACGAATTCCTTGAAGCTTCTATTGAAAAGGTAGTACATACCCTGATCGAAGCCTTCATTCTGGTATTTATTGTAGTGTATATTTTCCTTCAGGACTTCAGATCTACACTGATTCCGGCCATCGCGGTTCCGGTATCTATTGTAGGAGCGTTCTTCTTCCTGAATCTTTTCGGATATTCACTAAACCTGTTAACCCTTTTTGCCTTGGTACTGGCTATCGGTATTGTGGTGGATGATGCCATTGTCGTCGTCGAGGCCGTTCATGCCAAGATGGAGCATGGTATTTCCGATGCTAAAAAAGCGACGGTAGAAGCAATGGATGAGATTACAGGGGCTATTATTTCTATTACTTTGGTAATGGCAGCGGTATTTATTCCGGTGACGTTTATTACTGGGCCTACAGGGGTATTCTACCAACAGTTTGGTATTACGCTGATTATAGCCATCATCATTTCAGCTATTAACGCATTAACCCTGAGTCCGGTTTTATGTTCATTATTCTTAAAACCTCACGCAGAGCATCATGCAGAGTACAAAAACTTAAACCTGTTACAGAAGTTCTTCTATAAGTTTAATATTGCTTTTAAAACAACTACTGAACGTTACGGAAGAGGATTTGTGTTTCTGTTAAGACATAAATGGGTAACCCTGATTATTTTTGCTGTTACCGGAGGGATCTTATTCTGGGCAAGCAGCAGTATGAAAAAAGGGTTTGTACCTACAGAAGACAGAGGGATTATCTTTACAGATGTTCAGCTTCCTCCGGGAGCTTCTATGGAAAGAACTTATAATGCATTGAAAACACTTCAGGCTAAAGCATTAAAAGTTCCGGGAGTACAAAATGTAACGATTTCTACAGGACGAGGATTCTTATCCGGAAACGGAAGTAACAACGGTCTTGCCTTTGTTAAGCTAAAACCATTTGAAGAAAGAAAAAAAGACGGACAGACTTCTGAAGATATTACTAAAAAATTATTTGGAATTGTAGGATCTGTTCCTGATGCCAAAGTTGTATTCTTTCAACCACCAAGTGTACCGGGATTTGGTAACAGTGCAGGTTTTGAAATGGTATTGCTGGACAAATCAGGTGGAGAATATGCTGATCTGGATGATAAAACCAATGAATTTATCGGTAAGCTGATGCAGAGACCGGAAATTCAATTTGCTCAGACTTCATTCAATACAAAATATCCTCAGTATCAAATGGACATCAATGTTCCGTTAGCAAAACAGCTTGGGGTTTCCGTAAGTGATATCCTGGCTACTATGCAGGGGTATATAGGAGGTGTCTATACTGCTGACTTTACAAAATACGGAAAACAGTTTAGAGTAATGGTTCAGGCTCTTCCTGATAATAGAAAAAGTATTGATAACCTGAACGAACTCTATGTAAAAACAGGTTCTGGGGTAATGTCTCCGATCTCACAGTTTGTTACGCTTACAAAAGCATACGGACCACAGTCGGTAAGCCGTTATAACCTGTTTACCTCAGTGAAGGTAACGGGGGCAAACTCTGAAGGATATAGTTCTGGAGATGCCATTACGGCTGTACAGCAGGTAGCCAATGAAACCCTGAATCAAAACTACGCAGTAGAATTTACCGGGTTGACCAGAGAAGAATTGAATTCAGGATCTCAGACGCTTCTTATTTTTGGGCTTAGTTTGATCTTCGTTTACTTTATCCTTTCTGCGCAGTATGAAAGCTATATTCTTCCGCTGATTGTTATTATTTCTCTTCCTCTTGGGGTAATGGGAGCTTACTTCGGACAGAAGATTATGGGCTTGGAAAATAATATTTATTTCCAGATTGCCCTGATCATGCTCGTGGGACTACTGGCGAAAAACGCGATTCTTATTGTCGAATTTGCTGTTCAGAGAAGACATCATGGTGAAACGATTGTCATGTCTGCCATCAATGCAGCTAAAGCCAGAGTAAGACCTATTCTAATGACATCTTTTGCCTTTATCTTCGGTCTATTGCCGTTAGTTCTTGCAAGTGGAATCGGGGCAGTGGGTAACAGATCAATTGCAACAGGAGCCGCTATTGGACTATTGATAGGAACTATTTTAGGATTATTTGTAATTCCTGTTCTGTATGTGATCTTTGAAACACTGCAGGAAAAAATTAAACCTCTCAAAAAAGAAGATATCAATTTAGCAGAATAAAAATAATGATTTAGAAAAGAGAAGTTAGACACTGGCTATCCGGCTAAAAACTAACTTCTCATTTCTGGATTCTAACTTCTAATTTTAAATAATGAAGAGTTTATTAAACATCATAAAAGGAATAACTTTTTCAGTTTTCATACTGGGAGCCATTACATCCTGTATGGCGAGAAAAGATTATGAAAGGCCGAAGAACGTTGTGGACGAAAAGCTTTTCCGTACAGATATGCTTCCTGCTGACAGTACCAATATTGCAGATATTTCATGGAAGGAAATCTTTACAGATCCGGTACTTCAGGGACATATCTCTAAAGCTTTAGAGAATAACCTGGATATCAGGATTGCTTTACAAAGCATCAGTTCTGCGGAAGCTTACCTGAAACAAAGTAAAGCTGCTTATCAGCCTACCGTTTCTATTGGTCCTAACTATACTTTCCAGACTCAGTCTATCAACACGCAGTTTGGACAGATCATTGGAGACCGAAGATATGTTAATCAGTTTGATATTACAGCAAGTATTGGCTGGGAAGCGGATATTTGGGGTAAGCTGAAAGCTCAGGAAAAAGCACAGCTGGCTACTTATTTAGGTACAGTTGCTGCGCATAAAGCAGTAAAAAGCAGTCTTGTTGCTTCTATTGCTTCTGCGTACTATCAGCTGTTGACTTTCGATGCTCAGAAAAAGATCATTACAGAAACTATTGACGTACGTGAGAAAAACTTAGAAACGACAAAAGCTTTGAAAATTTCTGGAACCGTTACAGAAGTGGCGGTACAGCAAAGTGAAGCCCTTGTTTTTAATGCAAAATCTCTATTGATTGATATCGATACACAGATCCAATCCCTTGAAAATACAATGAGTCTTCTCATGGGGGAACCTTCTCACGCTATTGCAAGATCTACACTGGAAAACCAGAATCTTCCTATTGACTTAAGATTAGGATATCCGACTCAGTTACTGGCTAACCGTCCGGATGTTATGAGAGCAGAGTATAATCTGATGAATGCTTTTGAATTGACCAATTCAGCTAAAGCTCAGTTTTATCCTACTTTAAAGATCACCGGAAGCGGAGGGCTTCAGTCTGTAGATATCGACCACCTGTTCAGTGTAAACTCATTGTTTGCCAATGTAGTGGCAGGGTTGGCTCAGCCTATTTTAAATAAGAGACAGATTAAGACAAACTATGATGTGAGTCTTGCCAATCAGGAAACGGCTTATTTAAACTTTAGAAAAACTGTGCTTACTGCAGGAAAAGAAGTTTCCGATGCCATCAGGGTATATTCTGTACAGGATTCTTTTATTGAATTGAAACAAAAAGAATTGGATGCCTACAAAAAATCAGTTGACTATTCTCAGGAATTGGTAAACTATGGTATGGCAAACTATCTTGAAGTTTTAAATGCAAGTGTGAATTCACTGAATGCGGAGCTTAATATCTCCAATGCACGATACAATAAAATGAAAGCTGGCGTAGAGCTTTATCAGGCTTTAGGCGGAGGCTGGAAATAATTTATATATCCTTTAAACAAAAAAAGAGTTGCAGTTTTCCTGCAACTCTTTTTTTTGTTCATATCCCGATTACCACCATTCTCCGTTAAAGAGCATGTAGGAATCCGGATCATCCGGGCAAAAGCCGATACCACATTCAAAAAAAGTAGCCAGGCCGTTCGTTAAGGCCAGTAAAAAACAGATTCCAAAAGCCAGATTAGCTAATACCTTGAAACCAGGAGTAAGCTGATGATTTTCTTTTTTTTCAAATTGACCTGAAGACAGAAGCAAAAGCGCAATAGCCAGTATGCCGGAGAGAAAGGCAACAAGCGCCCAGCTATAAAGATGCATCCCCAATACAGGAGTTCCAAAACCATGGTCAGTGGGGCTTGGGCATACGTGGAGTAATATCTGTCGATAAGAAATTCCAGCTCCCAGCAATGCGCTCAGGATAGACAATCCATAGTGTGCTGAACTAAATCCAAATCTGAGGTTTAAAAAGAGCCCAAACATAAGTCCAAAGAAACATAGCCGTTGTAATAAACATAAAGGACATGGATATTCATGCATTACAAACTGAAAATAATAAGCACCTGATAAAATAGCGGAAACGATTATTATTCCCAGGAAATTGATGTAGGCAATATTTTGATTATTCATAATAGTGTTTTTTAAAATTGAAGATTCAGTTCATTTGTTATATGATACTTTGCTACTACAATAACAAGTAAAATACTTACTACGAATAAAATTATTGCCGGTTTTCTGCGGTTTTTCCAGCCTAGCCAGAATGCTAGCGCGAATGTTAAAAAAGGTAATGTCATCATAATGTGAATTTTTATTTGTTAAATATAAGAGAAAAATTTAATTTGGATATATGTATTTAACTACGTAGTTTTGTACTTTAAAATTCAAACACTATGAAATTGCAAATACATCCTATAGGAAATTCTTATTCGGAACAGGCTATCGATCTCATTCTTACGATTCAGCAAAAAGAGTTTAATGTTCCGCTTACAATCCATGACCAGCCGGATCTTTTTGAGATTGAAAGTTTTTACACCGAAGCCGGAGGAAACTTCTGGGGAGCTTTTATAGACGGAGAACTGGTAGGAACTATTGCTTTGGTCAAATTTGATGAAAGGGCAGGAGCGATCAGAAAAATGTTTGTGAAAAAAGAATTCCGGGGAAAAGAACTGAATATCGCACAGGAATTGCTGGAAATTTTAATTTCTTTCTGTCGAGAAAACGGAATAGATGATTTATATTTGGGAACCATCACAGTATTGAAAGCCGCTCAGCGGTTTTACGAACGGAATGATTTTGAAAAGATTGAGAAAGAAAAACTTCCGGCTCAATTTCCATTGATGGGATCCGACGATATTTTTTATCATTTAAATACCACCTTATGAATGTCATCAACGAAGCAGGGATACTTGCTATTTCAACCAGGCTGCACCGTCTGAGTGAGCAATTAAGAAAAGATGGGGCTATGATCTACAAAGCATTTGGGATAGATTTTGAACTCAAATGGTTTCCGGTCATCTTTACCATATATAAGAAAGAAACAGCAAGTGTGGTTGAAATTGCTAATGAAATTGGGTATACCCATCCTTCCACTATAACTCTGCTTAAAGAACTTGAAAAGCTCAAAATTTTAGAATGGAAAAAAGATATCAGTGATGAGCGTAAAAGGCTTTTTCTGTTAACGGCTAAAGGTATTGAGCTGGTTGAAAAGATGAAACCTGTATGGGAATTGGTCGCCATAGTATTGAGTGAAATCGCAGATAATGAAAATAATCTCCTAAAAGCCATTGATGAAGCTGAAGAAAAAATTGCCAATCAGTCTTTTTACCAGAGAGCAATGCAGATTAAGAATTCAAAATAAAAAACTGACCGGCCGTAGGGGGTATGATTTTATTACTACAGTCTTTTTTTCAAGGTCGAGCAAATATTACAAAACCCGCCAGAATTGGCGGGTTTTGTTGATATATAATTTGGATAATTCTGTATTAGAATCTGAAAGTGGCAGCAACAGACCAGGTTCTTCCAAATCCAAGGAATCCTGTATTGCCGTCAGCTACGCCCTGATAAACTCTTCCAGCTTCCTGGTATGTTTTTCCGGCATCCGGACCATTGGCAATTTTATCACCTGCAAAAATATTGGAGCTTAGCTCAGAAATATAGTACTTATTGAATAAGTTGTACACATTAGCTCTTAATGTCAAAGATTTTTTCTGATCGATAATGAATTTATAAGTAGCCCCTACATCAAATAAATGATAGCTTGGTAATTTTACAATCCCTTTTTCTCTTGCTGCTTCAGTAAGGAAGTTGATAGGGTTGAATTGCGCATAAAGCTTGTCATAATATTCCCAGTTAGCATCAATGCTGAAAGCTTTGGTAATATTATAATCAGCCCCGATGCTTGCTGTTGTTTGTGCAGCATCTCCTACCTTCAGATCTTTGATGTTGATGATTCCTGTTGCTCCGGATACTTCCTGGTTGCTCTGAACATCCATGATGTTGAAATTTGCATTTCCTTTGTATTTCCAGTTCCCTAATGATAACATCCCTCTAAGTCTAAGGTTAGAAAGCGGTCTTGCCTTCGCTTCCAATTCAACTCCCTGGTGTACTTGTCCAACATTCAGGGCGTTGTAGAAATAAGCATTTCCAAGTTTTAATTGAGAGAAATTGGCAACATCTGCAGCACCGGCATTGAATGTTCTTGAAATGAATCTGTCATCCCACTGTGTTCTGTAAGCGTTGATATTAACATCTACATAACGGGATTTGAACCCATATCCTAACTCTACAGAGAAGATTCTTTCATTCTTCGCATCATTGTAAATATTCTGGTTTGATGGGAATAAAGCATTAAATAAAGGCTGTCTTGAAATCACTCCTGTATTGAAAAATACGTTATGATGCTGGTCGATATTATAATTGGCACCTCCTTTTACGATATATCCCGTTTTGTGATACCATTTGGTTTCCTGATTTCCGGGAGTGTACAGCATATAGTCTATTCTCTTGTAATACTGTTCGGAAACTGATGCCTGCACAGAGGCACTTAGCTTTTCTGAACTGTATTCAACCATTCCATACATACCCGCCCATTTTACCAAACCTTCATTGTATATAGATACTTTCTGAGCATTATTCAGCTTGGTAAGAGGTTCCGGTTTTACAGTTTGGTCTACATAAGATCCCTTTGGAGCATTTACCGTATTAGGAATATACAATGCATCAGAACCCAACATATCGGTCACGATATCATAAAGTGCTCCTTTATACGTCTTCAGGTCGATCCCTCCGTTAAAAGTCCAGTTGTTCTTTGTGTAATTAAGATCCGCGATTGCTCCATACCAGTCATGAGAATTAATACTCTGCTTTCTCACAATACCGCTGGTTCCGTTTAAAGTCGCTACATACTGTCCGTTATGATCAGCCGGAGAACCTGCAGGAGCGGTAAAGGTTGATTTCTGGAATGAATTTCCATTATAATCGGTTACCAGACCTCCTCTGTTGTAACGGTAGATCATATCCCAGTTGATAGTACCGTCTCCGCCTTGTCCGTAATTCATGAAATTCATGGTTTGTCCGTTAGCGTTTTTGATAGAACCATTAAGTCCGGTACCACCGCCGCCACGTCCCCAGGAGCCATAAACAACTGTGGAAAGCTTCAGGGCATCATTAATATTCCAGTCCCAGTTAAGTGACGCAATAGGTTTGTGATAGAAGTTAGGAGCTAAATTGAAGGAAGAACCATTCAGCATTCCTGTTTGTGGATTGTATCTTCTTCCGTAAGTTTCAAACTGTCGTAGAGTGGCTACATTCGCCCCGGTGGCAGAAGATCTTCTTGTGTCGTGTACCTGTGGTGCACCCGTCGCAATCAAATTGAAGGCATGTTTTTCATTGGGCTTAAATCCTGTAGAGAAAAACCATGAATATCCTTCTCCTTTGGTTCCGTTGATATAACCGTCACCTTGCCAACGGGAAAGCAATACTGTAGTTCCCCATTTATTTTTTAATCCGGAAGAATACATAGCTGATACTCTGGAGTAGTTATCGTTACCTGCTTCCGCCTTTATCATTGCTTTTTGCTCAGAATCGGTAGCTTTGGTTACAATATTTATCGTTCCTCCTACAGACGGCACTACAAATTTAGAAGCTCCAAGCCCTCTCTGAATCTGAATATTGCTCGCAATATCTGCTAACCCCGTCCAGTTAGACCAATATACAGTACCTCCCTGCATATCGTTAACAGGCTGTCCGTTGATGATAACCGCAATGTTGGCACCATCAAAACCCCTCATGTTAATTCTGCTGTCTCCAAATCCACCACCTACTTTGGTGACGTACACGGATGGAGTAGACTTCATAATTTCGGGAAATTCTCTGTTCCCTAATTTTTCCTGAATTTCAGCTGCCTTAATGGTGGAAACTGCAACAGGTGTTTTTCTTTCTTTGGCTGTTTGGGAAAGGTTCCTTCCCACTAACATCACCTCATCAATAGATTTAGATTTTTCTAAAGAATCCTTCGTACTCTGTGCATAATATATGCCGGCCGTTGGTAGTACAAGCGCTATAAGTAGTCGCTTTTTAAAAATAATGCTCATGAAATAAACTAGCGTTTTTGAGTTTAAGGCTGCAAATATGGATATTTATTTTTTAATAGAGTATTAAATCTTTATTACGTGATTTCATAAAGAAGGGAATATGGGGATAACGGCTATTTTTTGTGACTTAATACAAGTGCTTCACTGATTTCATTTACAGGCTATTAGGGTGTGGGTATGCAATTTGTTAAGTGTGATTGCATTTGTTGTTAAAAATTTTAATCATATAATCTTTAATTTGTGAAAATGATATTTTGTAAAATAATCTGCCATAAAGCGCTTATCTTTATCCGTAAGATAGATCGTTTTTAGAAAAATCAGCTTTCATGCAGGCTGTTTATCCATCTTTTGTATTAGGATTTTATGGTTGATCTTTGTCATGAAAAATTTCTTTTCCGTATC
This sequence comes from Chryseobacterium sp. KMC2, assembly GCF_016756935.1. Lineage (NCBI taxonomy): Bacteria > Pseudomonadati > Bacteroidota > Flavobacteriia > Flavobacteriales > Weeksellaceae > Chryseobacterium > Chryseobacterium sp. KMC2. Next base: position 82,480 of record NZ_JAESIT010000014.1, on the reverse strand, counting down.
ATAAAATTTCCTTTTCGTATCATCCGATGGTAAGCATAATACTATTTTTGAAAGAATATAATCCGTATTACTATTATTATGAAAAACTCACTGTTATTCTTACTGCCTTTCCTGATCCCGGGTTTATCATTGGCTCAACAATATCATCCGCTAACTGCCCAGGAAGGAGAAAAAAGGCTGCTGCCTCAGTTTCAGGTTACGGGTCATATTCCGATTCAGGATATGACATTTGAAGAAGTAAAAAGAGATCGTAAAATTCAGGAAGAAATGGCCTGGCCGGAACTGAAAAACAAAGACAGTATTGAAGTAACACGGTCTAAAATTCCTGGACTGAATGCAAAAGATCCAGAAATTCCGGTAACGATTTATAAACTCAAAAATTCAAAAAAACTGCCCATATTTCTTTGGTTTCATGGTGGTGGTTTTGTATATGGAACCGCAAAATGGGATCATCAGCGATGTGCAGATTATGCATTGAAAGGAAATGCTGTAGTTATCAATATAGAGTACCGTTTCGCTCCGGAAAACCCTTTTCCGGCAGCCCTTCATGATGCGTATGCTTCATTATTATGGGCCTATAAAAATGCTGAAAGTATAGGTGGAAATCCAAACCTGATTGCTGTGGGAGGTTCCAGTGCGGGAGCTGGTATCTCCGGAGGCCTGGCCCAATATACCAGGGATCAGAAAGGTCCTAAAATCAGTTTACAGGTTCTGGAAATTCCGCCGGGGGATTTCAATATGGATTATCCGTCGGTCATTGAATTTAAAAGAATTCGGGGGCTTAAAGGTGACGACTTTCCGGTTTTAAAAGACTTTTACATAGGAAAAAAGGGGAATCCACAAGAGAAATATGTGCTGCCCGGAAATACTAAAGATCTTTCCAATCTTCCAGCAACGGTTATTTTTGTTGCAGGAACAGATCCTTTGCGGGATAGTGGATTGGCGTACGCTGACCGGCTGATAAAAGCAGGTGTTTTTACAGAATTACACCTCTTTGCAGGTTATGCCCACGGAATGCCACTCCCGGAAAGTATGGAGATCACGCTGAGAATGATGAAGCAGTTTCTTAAATAATCAGGATAGAAATGAGGAAGGGAAATCTGAATTCCGGACAGTCAGAAAAAAACAATATTCCACAGATTGAGATAAAGAAGAAATATTTTCCTTACTATTGATGTAAATAACGCAGTATCATCAGAAATATTGAAGGCTATTATATTATCTGACTGCGATTTTCTTAATATGTTAAAATTAAAATAATGCAGTACCCACACAAAATATCTTTAATTGCCATTTTATTTTCTTCCATTGCGTTTTCCCAGACGTATAAAACTTCTTCAACAGTTTTATCCGGAAAAGAATTTCCGAAAATAGACGCAGAGAGAAAAGCTGAATTTCAGGTGTATTTTCCTGATGCCAAATCTGTAATTTTAGATGGAGGTGATGGAATGAAAAGTATAAAATCCTCTGCTTCCAAAGGTGAAAATGGGTTTTGGAACATTTCTACCAGCCCTATGGAAATAGGTTTTCATTACTACTGGTTTAATGTGGATGGTCAACGTACAAATGATCCTAATACCCAGCTGTATTTTGGATACAGCCAACCGACCAGCGGAATTGAAGTTCCTTCGGGAGAAGATTTTTTCCTGGAGAAAAATGTAAAGCACGGAAAAATTGTTAACGACAGTCTGAGGTCAGAAATAACCCATGGCACACGGAACTTTAAAGTATACCTTCCTCCCAATTACGGATCCGAAAAACTTCCCGTTTTATATCTTTACCATGGTACCGGAGAAGATATTACCGGCTGGGAAAAACAAGGCTACATCCTTCACATCCTTGATAACCTTTTTGCGGAAAATAAGGCTAAGAAAATGATAGTGGTTATGGATTATGGCGTAGCCCTGAATCCTGAACAGGAAAAAATGCCGGACAACTATCCCAGAACTGTTCTTTCTTCTAAAAATCTTGACAAAATTGTTATCCAAGAACTGATTCCCTATATTGAAAAAAAATATAAAACCTCTGGCAAGAAAGCTATTGCGGGACTTTCCCGTGGCAGTTATCAGGCCATGCTGATTGGGGTTTCCCACCCAGAGGTATTCTCGGCCATCGGGGCATTTAGTCCGGTAATTTATGAAGGAACCGAGGCAGAGCCTTTTAAAGAACTCCCGATCGGAAACTTATTAAAGACTAAGAAAAAACCTTATTTCTTTATAGGAATTGGGGGAAAAGAAGATGTGTTATTTTTTAAATTTAATGAGGTGCTAACAACTTTTCTACATCAGAATAATTACCCTTATTTCCAATATAAATCTCCGGAAACCCGTCATGAATGGCTGACCTGGAGAAGATCATTTTATCAGTTCTCACAACATATTTTCAAGTGATAAAACATGATATTTGTCATGTTTTATAATTTTATTAACTTGCATTCAATAAATTACCGTTTTATGGAATTACTCCTTCCTTACCTGGAGCCGGATGGTTTTAAACAGGGTCTGATTAAGGATTACAGATTTTGTGACAAAGATCTCCTGAACTCTACTGTTCTGGAGATGCCTGAGGATTTGGGAAGCGGGAAGCTGATTCTTTTCAGCAAAAGAAATTTTCACTTTTTCCGGGGGAAATGGAACTTTCATGAAGAAACTATTTTCCATTCTCCACATAAAGTCGGAGACAACGGAATGATGGATTTCCGGATGAATAAAGAAGGGAAAATCAGCAGTAATTTTATTAACGATGAAAAAAAGTTCGAGCATAATACTACCGATATTGATGGGGTAAGAATTTTTGTTCCTAAAACTCTTTTTTCAAAAGATAACGGACTGTTGAAGGAGAAGCTGGAAAATGCACAACGCAATTACCTGAGCCAGGAAAAACTGAAAACTATTTTCGATACTCCGTTTGATGATGCGTCCTGTAACATTATCCTCGAAAGCAGAATTCTGGAGTTTTTAAGCTACTGGATTCATTATCTTCTTTCTGATGAGAAGACTCTTGAACACAAAAAGGCATTTGAAGACAAAATAAAACTGGCAAAAGATTTTGTAGACACCAATGCATTCCAAACTTTGGCGATCAGGGAAATCAGCAGATATTGTGGACTCAACAGCAGTGATCTTAAAAAAGGATTTAAAGATTATACCCGATTGCCTATTCATCAATACATCATTAAAGCCAGGATGGAAAAAGCACGATCCATGCTGCTGGAAACGGAAAAATCAGTAGGAGAGATCAGTGACTGTATTGGATATAATAATCGTGGACATTTTTCTCAGCTTTATCTCCGTCATTTCGGAAAACTTCCTTCCGAAGAACGCCAGTAAAACTTAAACACTTTTCTATGGAATGTTGTGAATGTTGTCTATTTCAACGTTTGCAAGAGGTTGTATTTTTATACGCTTTGAAAAAATTTCTTTTTCGTATCACGGAATTTCCTTTTCGTGTCAGCATCTGTTCAGCATATCATTAATTTGGAGTTAAGATTAGTTCATATGAAATATCCTTTAATCAAGGCCCTTTTTCATATCAACATTAACTCAATATGAACAAAACTATGCTGAACTTATCAATTTTAGTGGAAGAAAGCGCAAGAAGGAACCCTGAAAAACCTGCCTTAAGCCTTGGAGAAACTACGATCAATTATAGAATTTTCCATGAAAAAGTCTGCCAGGCGGCCAATGCGTTTACAAAAAAGGGAATCGGTTACGGGGACAAAGTTGCTTTGCTCTGTCCTAATATTCCTCAATTCCCGATTATTTTTTTCGCCATATTAAAAACAGGAGCAACGGTTGTACCCTTTAGTATTTTTCTTAAACCTGAAGAGATTGCTTATCAGCTTTCCGACTCAGACAGCACCCTGTTTTTGTGTTTTGCAGGAACTCAGGAAATGCCTGTGGGACAATTCGGAAAAGAAGGCTTTGTTCAAAGCGGATCATGCAGAGATTTTATCAGCATAGGGTATCTGGCCGAAGATATCCTGAATTTTGATGATTTAATTAAAGATGAAGAAACCGATTTTGAATCATATATGACCTCATCGGAAGACACAGCGGTCATTATTTATACTTCAGGGACTACAGGGAGACCCAAAGGAGCAGAACTTTCTCATATTAACCTTTTTACGAATGCAGAAGCCAGTACCACCATAGTTGGGGCGGCTGAATTTGAGGCTCAGCTTGTCGTTTTACCATTATTTCACATCTTTGGCTTGACGGTGATGTTTCTTGCAGGAATCCGGAAATCGCTTCATCTTATCCTGCTTCCAAAATTTTCTGCCCAAGCAGTGTATCAGCTGATTACCCGTTTTGATATCAGAATTTTTGCCGGCGTTCCCTCTATGTATTGGGTGCTTCTGAATGAAGAAGATACCGAAGAAAATACCCATAGTATTAAAAAACTGAGAATCTGTATTTCCGGAGGAGCTTCTCTTCCTGTAAAAATCATTGACGAATTTGAAACCCGTTTCGAGGTTCCTATTATTGAAGGATATGGAATGTCTGAAGGTTCTCCTGTGGTGACATTCAATCAGCTGGCAGTGGGGAGAAAGGCTGGCTCGATTGGAACTCCGATTTGGGGTGTTGAGGTAAAGATCGTTGATGATCAGGGCAATGAACTTCCGGTTGGAGAAAAAGGAGAGTTGGTCTACCGTGGTCCCAATGTGATGAAAGCCTATTACAAAAGACATCAGGAAACTGAAGAAGTTCTGAAAAACGGATGGATGTTTTCCGGAGATATTGCTATCAAGGATGAAGACGGCTTTTTCTTCATTGTTGACCGTAAAAAGGAGGTGATTATCCGAGGCGGCATGAATGTTTATCCCCGTGAAGTGGAGGAAGTGATGATGAGGAACCCTGATATTTCTATGGTTGCCATTATCGGCATCGATGATGAAAAACTGGGTGAAGAAATTAAAGCTTTCGTGGTGAGAACAAAAGAAAGCAAAGCTTCCGAAGAAGATATCAAACTGTGGATAAAAGAAAGAATTGCCAAGTATAAATATCCGAGAATCATAGAATTTATTGATGAGCTGCCTTTAAGTGCCACAGGAAAAATACTTAAAAAGAATTTAAAAAACTAACTGAAATGAATTATTTTAAAATTGCAGTACTGTCCATTGTATTAATGGCCACAAGCTGCGCAACACAAAATACAGGAAGCACCAAAACAGCCTCTGTAAGCCAAAAGCAAGAAAAGCTTACCGATATAAAATACGGCACACATGAAAGGAATGTGATGGATGTTTATCTTCCTGCCGACAGAAACCCTAACACAGCATTTCTTATTAGCATTCACGGTGGAGCCTGGACACAAGGTGACCGAAAAGACGACGTTAAATTGGCCGAATATCTTCTCTCACAGGGAATTGCTGTTGCCAGCGTCAATTATCGGTATGCTAATCTTACAGACACGCATCTTCCGGAACTTCTGGATGATATCGACCATGTTGCCAAATACCTTTCTTCCCATGCCGGGGAATGGGATACTAGGAAAAACGGGTTCTCCATTTCCGGAGGAAGCTCCGGAGCCCATGTTTCTCTGATGTATGCTTATACAAAAAATCCTCAGATCAAAACCATCATAGAGATGTGTGGCCCTGTAGACTTTACAGATATTCAGACGTTACAGTATGTGAAAGCGGCCAACCTTTTGAGCGTTCTGGATAAAATGTCTGGTAACAAAGTAGTCTGGAATCCCGGTGATGCTATCCCGGAAGCTTATGCTAAAACCAGTCCTGTACAATTTGTGAATCAGATTCCCACCATGATTATTCATGGGGATAATGATGAGGTGGTTCCCATCCAGCAGGCTTATATCCTGGAAAAAGCCCTGAAAGCAAAAGGGGTTCAGTATAAATTGGTTATCGTTCCCGGAGCTGGACATCTTATTACAAAATTACCGAAGGATGAACAGATTGTTTTCACCAACGCGGCGGAATGGCTTAAAAAATACGGTACAAACTAACGATTAAAGTATATGAAGACTCAATTTTCACATAGAAAAATGACGGTAGCTATACTTTTTCTGACGGCCTCTTCTCATATGATAGGGCAGAAAAAAGAAGCTGATACCGCAAAAACAAAAGATATTGATGAAGTGATCATGACCGGGGTTTTTGACAAAAGGACAAGAATGAATGCACCCATTGCGATCTCCGTTCTGAAAAGTGATGTCATTGAAAAGCAGGTTCCCGTGAGTGCTGCAGATCTATTGAAAAACGTTCCCGGAGTATATGTCAATTCGTCATTGGGGGAGATCAGGAATAATGTAAGCTCAAGAGGGATCAGCGCGGGATCTTCAGATGGTACGTTTGCTTATGAATACATATCTATGCAGGAAGATGGCCTGCCGGTAACCAATACTACTTATTATAATTATGGACCGGACTTTTTTCTAAGAGCAGATGCCACGATTTCTCAGATTGATGCTGTAAGGGGAGGTCCCGCTTCTATTACTGCGGCCAATGCACCAGGGGGAATTTTCAATTATATCTCTAAGACGGGTGGAAATAAGTTTGGAGGAGAAATCCGGGCTAAGTATGGGGTTCAGGGAGCAGATAATTCCGGGTATCACAGACTTGATGTCAACTTTGGAGGTCCTTTGGGTGATAACTGGTTTTTTAATATTGGTGGATTTTACCGGTATGATTTAGGGGCCAGATATGCAGGGTATCCGTTTAATAATGGAGGACAGGTAAAAGCAAATATCGTAAAAAAATACAGCAAAGGAAGTCTGAAGGTATTTGTAAAGTATCTTGATGATAGAAATGGCTATGCTCAATTGGTACCTACACGAAATTATACAAGTCCCGAACCGGCAGAAGGATTCAGCAGCAGCTCATCCCTGTTGATTCCGAAATTACAGTATAATTCTCCGGATTTTATTCATGGTGGGAATATAGATTATAATTCAGGCCGCCTGGTAAGTAACAAATACCGGTCTGTAGGTTTAAACTGGGACCACAATCTGGGAAATAACTGGAAGTTGTTTTTAGCCAGTAAGTATTCTGATAATGAGGTAGCACAGAACAGTGTAGGAAATTCTTTTCTTACATCGCTGGATGATATGACCTCTTATTTTTTGCTTGGCGGACTGGGAGTGGGGACTTATTCCTTTAAGGATGCCCTCACAGGACAGGAACTTGCCAGTGTGAATTCTACATTGGGGGCCGGAGGATTACCTGTTTATCAGATCACGAAGAATCAATTGCCGGGTCAGTCTATTCAGAATAATTCATTTGTCATGTCAGCGCTTAATTTTTATGAAAATAAAGTAAAGGAATCCATGAATCAGCTGACCATCAATAAAAAATGGAATACTATGAATTTTTCATTTGGCGGCTATTATGGGTACTCGGATGTATGGCGTTTCTCCGGAATCAATGGGATAGGACTTACCACCTTAGAGAACCGGCCAAGAATGATGACTTTAAGTTTAACGGGAGTTACCACTTTAGATTTTACAAAACCCGGTGTTTATCAGCTGACGAATAATGACGGTTTTGCACAGGCAGCCGGCAGTACAGGAGATTTATTGGAGTTTAAAGCTAAACAGCAGCAGGGAGCCGTATTTTTCGGACATACCTGGGATATTACAGATCACCTGACATTGGATTGGGGAGTCCGTTACGAAAAGGTATGGATCAAGGGAGATAATACCCGAACCTATCTGTTTTCAGATAAAAACGGAGGTACGGATGGCAATATTTATACCTTATACAATAACAACGCTCTTTCAAAACTTACCAACGTTGCCTACAGCAGACAGCTGGAAAACTTTTCCTATTCTGCAGCGCTGAACTATAAATTCAATAATAATGTTGCCGTATATGCCAGATATTCTAAAGGAAGTAAGTCTCCGGATCTCGATATGTTTTTTGCGGCCAACAGACCGGAAACCATAGGGTTACTTGATCCGCAATCGAGAAAAACACAACAGGTGGAAATGGGATTTAAAACCAAAACAGCCTATTTTGATGCTTTTGTAACTCCATTTTACAGTTTACTGAGTAATGTACCTTACAGCTTTATGGCAGATGACGGAAAAGGTGGGTTCTACACAACGCCTTCCTTATATAATAAAAATGAAACCTATGGAATAGAGCTGGAAACCAATATCAGACCGTCCGATAATTTCAGTATCAGGGCTGTGCTTACCTTACAGGATCCAAAAGTGAAAGAAGGGTATCTATGGAATTTAGGAAGTGCACCCGGCCCATCAGATGATACTGTAATTTCATATTCGGGAACTACTATTGCGTATACCCCCAAAATTATGGCCAATATCACTCCTAATTTGAAAATTGGTAAAGCATTTGGATTTGTAACCTGGAGTTATATGGGAAAAAGAGAGGGGAGTAATACCAATGTCTATAAATTGCCGGGGTTTTCACAATTTGATCTGGGAATAGGATATAATTTAAATGAGCATCTCAGTATGCTGGTCAATGTGAACAATGTATTTAACAAATATGGTGTGATGAGTTACCAGCGACCGGGAACTCTTCAGCAGCAGCTTGCCGGGTTTGAAAATTTCACTCAGGCAGAGTATGCTTCTGCAGTCGCCAACGATACGCCTTATTTCACGATTGCAATTCCTCCGACTTCCGGATATCTTACCGTAACGTATAAATTTTAATATAATGAAAAAGTCTTTAAATATATTTTTTGCGATTTTGCTCTTCATCATTTTGGTGGTGTTGGTGATCCCCATGATTTCGGTGTATCTGAAAGCTCCCATGCTTTTAAGCGGGTATAGCAGTTCGTTCACCATGCAGTTCAACTCACAGTTTGTTATTTTGAGCCTGGTACTCCTATGCATCTGTTTTCTTTTTTATAGATATGGAAAATACTGGCGTAACTTATTGAAAACTAATTTAATTCTTTCGGTATTGTTTTGTATTGCCCAGATTTACTTTACTGTAGTTATGTTTTCTACCGCTAAAAAATACAATACCCAGGTTTCATTTTCTCAGGGGTTGAAAAGTTCTGAAGAGCCGGTAAAACCTACGGAAACGTATTCTTATCTTACTATTTATAACGAAGAACAGCATATAGATGTTTTCCGCCCGGAAACAAAATCTTCAGGACCTACAATCCCGGTTATTCTTGTTCATGGCGGTGCTTTTATCGAGGGGAACAGAACTCAGGTCGGGTATGCTGCCAATTGGTTTAAAGATCATGGATATACCGTTTTCTCTATCGATTATCCTTTAGGAAAGGAAGATCGGCACAATTGGCAATCTGCTGTTAATTCAGTCGTGACTTCAATGGGATTTGTTGTGAAAAATTCAAAAAAATTCAATATTGATCCGAACAAAATAGTTTTGGTAGGCGGTTCTGCGGGAGCAGCACTGATAATGCAGGCAGATTTAGGGCTAAGGAAAGGTTTTGCCCAATCTTATGACTCGCTTCAGCCTCCAGTTCCGGCGGCCGTTATTGCTATTTATCCACCTGTCAGCCTATCCGAACTCTGGCAAAAAATAGATGAGAAAAAGAATATCGACCTGAAACATGCCGCCAGAAAATATCTGGGCGGATCTCCCACCGAATTCCCACAGCGTTATGCCCAGCTGAATTTAATAGACCAGCTTTCTGAAGGGATTTCCCCAACATTTATTATTGCCGGTGAGATCGATCATGTCGTCAATGTAGAAGCGACCAGAAAATTTGTAAAAAAAACGGAAGAGCTGAAGCTTCCTGTTTCTTATGTGGAGATTCCTTATGGTGAACACGTTTTTGACGCAAACTCCAATGCTATTGCCGGACAAATTGAATGGAATAAAATAGGGGAGTTTTTAAAGAAAAATCATCTGGAAAACTGATGAGATCAGGTTGTTCCATTCCTTTTTTCTAGAATTTTCTTAGGATATCAGAAAATAATAGACATTTAAAAATGGATCACTTCCATATAATGATAAAAATCCTGTAATTTTTAATAATTACAGGATTTTATAGTTTTAAAAGAATTGTTGATGAGGTTTTAATCATCTCCTTAGTGGAGAATACGGGATTCGAACCTGTGACCTTTTGACTGCCAGTCAAACACGCCAATCTGATTATTTTGTTTGGGAACAATTTTTTCTCTCTCATCATCTGTGATACTATGATGGATTGGCGAGATTGACTCAATTAAGATATGATGCAGTTAGTTGGCAATTTTATAACCATACAGTGAGCTGACTACTACCTGATATACAGTTCCGCTGCTTACTGCAGCTGCAGAAGCTAAACTTACTGTTTCTCCTGCATTTAAATAGGTAATACATGAAACATTGGTACCTACGAGTGTGCCGGGGCTGGGCTGGTAGGACTGTACTAATATATTATTGGGAGTCGTATTGTAATTTTTTACAAGGTATAAAATTGCCCAGGCAAAAGCCGAATTCCCCGGAAGGGAGCCATTATCAAATTGAGTTGAACCATAGAACATGTAGTATCCCTTTGTAGGTGCGGTGAATCTGCCGTTTGATGTGTTTAGTACACCTGCTGTGTTAATTACAGTACCCTGTGGATAATTAAGTTCTGAAACAATATAAGGCCCGGTACTGGCAGGCAGTGATTGCCGCGTGGTGGTACTTATCGTGGAGAAAGGGTAGGTAGTTTCTGCCGCAGGCAAACTATCCGAACTTGATAGCAAAATAAGTTCCCAGGTTGTTCCAGCGGTTGTTCCCTTGCTTATGAAAAATGCATAATAACCAGGGGGAATATTAATAGAAGATGCGCCTGCGCCACTTTGATTATCGATTAATTCTGATCCGTCTGCTGTTACAGAGAGCTGTCCTGTTCCTGTATTTTTGAAGTGATATATTCTTCCAATAAAATTTCCGGATCCGCTTGCTGCAGCAGGCAGAGCTAAAGTACCGTTGCTGTTACCGCTGTAAGCTATATAATAATCATTGGCATCAACAGGACCGCTTGTTGCTGTGGTTTTGTAGGCTGCGGCAAATGATCCATTGACGGTTAGTTTGCTGCCTGGACTAATCGTATTTATGCCTATATTTCCTGTTTGAGAATGCATAAAAGCACCATTTAAAACTACCAATAATGGCAGGAATAACATTTTTTTTCTCATATTTAATAAGATTGATGAACTAGGGTAAAGAAATTTTACTTGTTTTTAATAATCTGCATGGGATGCAGAGAGGGCTGTTTAATGAACTGTCGGAGAAATGAGGGATTTGGAGCAGTTCAGTTTTCAAATTTATGTATTTAGAATCATGTTGTATGGTTTTCCTTAATTTTGAAATTTCACAAAATCAAGATAGAAACTTGGGTTTCCACCATTAAATCCTGCGGGAACTACAAAATTGGTTTTATGAGCAACTACAGGATAAATACCGGGAGCTGCGAAGTACAATACTCTAGTCTGATCTCTTGGAACAAAATTAATAGGGTCGGGGCTGGCAGTTCCACAATATGCTTTCCAAACCTCTCCTATACCGGCAATGTAAAACCAGTAATCATTACAAGTAGAAGTGATAGTAATTCCAGAACGGAAAAAATACCATCCCTTGGCAGGAATATTAACGGATATTCCTGTAGTGAAATTATCTCCACCTGAGGCTCCGGTAAAAGGATTAACCAATGTTCCCGTATAAGACGTCCAGTTATTAGCAAATGCAGTGGTAACCGTAGATGACCAGGTGGCTAAACCGTTGGCATCACTGGTCAGTACATAACCCAGCTGCTGGGTGCCGTCTTTAATCTGCAATGCACCGTTAGTAGTACCGTTGTCTATAACGATTTTAGAATTGGCTGCTCCTGTAGGAACAGTATTGGTCCCTATCAAAACCTTTCCGGTTCCGTTGATACTCAGGTTGTTTCCTGCAGTAGCAATATCTGTTGGCTGGGATAGACTACCTCCTAATTTAACATCAGTACCTGACATGGTGAGACCGTTACTGGCGGTGTAATTATTTGTCGAAGAGCTCATGGATACAATTTCCCAGGTAGAATTAGCACCAGTAATTCCTGTATTGATCAGCTGAGCACTTTGGTTTGCAGGGACTAAAATGCTGGTATTTCCATTGATTGTTTCCGGTACTGCAGGATTTACTGTGATGGTAAAATTTGTATTATTCTTAATGGTGTACATTCGTCCCTTGAAATTTCCCAGTCCGCTGATGGCAGCCGGAAGATTAAATACTGCATTAGCGGTACCATTATAGGAAACATGAAAATCGGCTGAATTCAAATTGTATGATGTTGTATTTATTGCGGTATAATTAGCCGCTACAGATCCATTAATGTCTATTGTAGATCCTGGGTTTGGGGTATTTATTCCTACATTTCCTGCCTGCGAAAAAGCAATGGAGGAGGTCAATAACCCTAATAATTGTCCTAGTCTGGTAATTTTTTTTAGCATTTTATTTTAATTTTAGAATCCTAACGTTCTGAATATAAATTATGTAAAGCATAGTATATCAACAGTACTTTACTCTGATATATTAACTTTAGATTAAATGTTGATTACAGTATTGTGAATTTCGTTATTTTTTGAACTGATTTTTAAATTAATTTCATTGATAATGTAAAAATATAGAAATAATTCTACGAAAAATAATGCATTTCGTAGAAAGAAATAAAGAATATTGTAGAAAATTTTCTACGTATTATGATTTACAGGTAAATCATGCTATATAGGTTTGGTACAGCTTGATGAGGTCTGCTAAATTTTTCGTTTTAAGTTTGATATGAATCCTTTTTTTATAGGTACTGATGGTAGGCATCTGGATATTCATTTTATTCGAGATTTCTAAATTGCCGTTACCCTGTACCATTAAAATAAAAATCTCATATTCTCTCACAGATAAATTTTTTATAGAATCTAAGGGAGACTGTTGAAGCAATTGCTGTACAATAGACGAGGGATAATAAAACCCTTCTGAAAATATTTTATTGACAGCATCAGAGATTTCCTCAGATTTGCTTAGCTTACTGATGTATCCATTGGCGCCTGCTTTTATATACTGTACCGCTACCTCTTCTTCATAAGCAGAGAATATCAGTATTTTTATGGTGGGGTCCAGTGTTTTAATTTCGGAGATCATTTTTTTGTTTTTGCTTTCCGGCATGTTAATATCCAAAATAACAAGATCATATTTCTTTCCGGAGATTTTTTCCAGAGCTTCCGGATAATCTTCAGCCTGGTCTATTACGACATCCTGGATTCTTGATTCTAAAATCATGCTTGTTCCTACCAGAACAATGTCGTGATCATCAGCAATAAGAATATTCTTAATCATCTTTTTTATTTGTTAAAATCAGTTTAAATGAAGTTCCTTTTAATTTATTTTTTTTGAATACAATTTTTCCTTCGATCATTTGAAGCAGTTGCAGGACAAGGTGAAGGCCCATTCCATATTTTTGAAGTAATAATTTTTCGTTTTCAATATTATCCTGAAGTTTTGTATAATATTCTATTTTCTTTTCATCCATTCCGATGCCCGTATCTGTTATCAATAGGATGATGGTATCGCCTTCCACACTGCTATCTATGGTGATGATACCATTCTTAGTGAATTTTACAGAATTATCCAGAAGGTTGTGGATAATTGCAGACAGTATATTCTTACTGATCCATACCCATATCGCCTTGTCTACATTATTGATAATTACAGTATGATGGTTTTCTGCTATGGCATTAAAAAGCACCCTTTTTTCATCTATCAGATGATATAAGGAATAGAGTTCTGTTTTGTTGGATCGGTGGTGTGTATAAATATCCGCATATTCTTTTAAGGTAATGGTGAAATTGTATAACTGATCCGAGGACTTGTAAATAGAATTCAGGATTTTTTCACTTTGCTGTCCGCTTAATTCATTCTGATTCAGGGCCTCTTTTGCTGTAAGTGCAATAAATTTCACGGGGGTTGTAATATCGTGGGTAATAGTTCCGATAAGTTTTTTTTGCTGTTCAATTTCTTTATGAAGCTTTATTTTTGTAATCTTCAGCTTTTCAACAGTATCGGAAAGACTTTTCGTACGGGAATTGACTATTTCTTCCAGTTCATGATTTTTCTTTTTCAGAAAACGTATTCTCCACCTTACCAGTATGTATAATAAGAACAGTATGATGGACGAAATTAATAATTTAAACCACAGCGTCTGGTAAAAATAGGGAGGAATGATAATTTTGATTTTTTTATAAATATATTTTCCATCGTCGGAAACCAGAATTCTTACTACAAAAGAATGATTTCCATAGGAAAGATTTGAAATGGAAAATTTTCCGTCCTTTCCTATAGGTTCCCATCGGGAATTAGGCATTCCGCTAAGCTTTGCTTCTACAACTAGATTGTCAGGGTTTGAATAATAGGGTATATCAATGAAAATATCAATACGATTGCATTCCGGTTTTAGATTCAGTACTTTATCGAAATACTGTTCTTTGTTGTCAATAATAGCCCTTTCTATGTAAATGTTTTCCGGATAATAGCTTTTTATTTTCATCGGATCGAAGAAAACCAAGCCATCTAAAGAAGGAAGTACAAATTCCCCATTTTGTAGCCTGGTACCACAGATATTACTACCTCCATTGAATTCGTTGGTTTTAAAGCCTGAATCTTTTGAAAACCGATAATAATTAACTTTGAATTGTCTGTTCTGAACATACTGAAGCAGCTGGCTTTCCATAACCCTGTAAAGCCCGTTGTTGGTAGGAATCCAGAAAAAACCGTGTGAATCTTCCAAAATGGTATGGGAAGAAGAAATATTGTTATTGGCATCATAGGGCATTTTGACCAGACGATTATTTTTCAGTAGATAGAGCCCTTTTCCTAAAGTGGTTATCCAGAAATTACCATCTTTTGATTTTATAATACTGCGAATGGATAATTCATTACCAGGATTTAAATTGAGTATTCTGTTTGTTTTCAACGATACCTTATATAATCCCTTTATGGTTCCTACCAGGATGTGATCCTCATCAAACTTCAGGAATTTAGAAGGCTCATTATTAAAAAAAAACCTTTTTTGTACAGATTTGAAAGACAGGTCTTTATAAACCAAGAGGTTTCCACTGTATTCGGTAGTTCCATCCTTTTTTTGATGTAGTTCCAAGGCATAATACCTGTTGGCGTCAAAAAAAAAGTCTATCACAATGAAATTTTTCTTTAAAATAATTTCCTTATAAGATGTTTTCTTCTGATATATGACCAAGTCATTTGCCTTGCGGGCAATAAGATTTTTCTTCTCGTCATAAGCCATGAAGAACGGAGTGATGCTTTCAAAACTTTTATTCTCAACGAGCCCGTTATGATCATAGCTCTCTCCAAAAGTCGTAATGACTGAAGATTTAGTGTAGGGAAGGGTGGCGTAAAAAACTGACTCTGGCTTTGATGAATGTCTCTGAAGTGTAGTGAAATCCGGAAAGCTGATCACCTGCAGACCATTGGTGCTGCTTCCGAGATAAAGTTTATGGTAAGATTTGTCATAATATACACTTATTATATTTTCTGCAATATGGTCTAGCTGCGCTAGTTTTGATATGTTGAATTTATTTTGTTCATAGAGGCACCTGTAAATGCTGTTCCTGTTGACTATAAAAACCTGATTATTAATTCTGCTCCAGTAGATTTTACTATGTATGTCAGTCAGTAAAGGTTCATTATAATAATCGACAACTTTTCCCTTTTCTATTTTCTGGATATTTTTTGCCTGATTGTCAATAAAGAATACTGAAGAATTGATTACAAATATTCTGGCTGTGTTCTTATAGAATGCTTTAATAGTTAGATTCTCTTCTTTTTGAGAAACAGTATCAATGTATTTCAGGGAATTTTCTTTTATAAAATAAGTGCCATCTGTAAACTGAAAATAAAGACTCAGGCCTGGGGATGTAGTATAGCTGTAATTGGACCCATATAAAAAGTAATTGGTATGGTCTTTAAATATAAAATTTGATTTTTTTTTAAATGAATTGATGACCTTAGGGGACTTCCGGTGTATAAGTACTGTTCTTCCGTAGTCTGCTGTAGCATAAATGCTGTCTTTTTCGGGATGCCCGTAGAAGTACATAAACCGCTGACTGTTTAATGGAAGATTCTTATAAACCAAAAATTTCATGCCATCATACCTCACAATTCCGTTTTCAGTGGTCAGCCATATAAAGCCGTATTTGTCTTTTATAATATCTTTTACGCTGTTCTGTGGAAGACCATTGTCTGTATTATATAACTGTATACTATAGTGCTGAGTGTAAATAATAGAAAAAATAAAGAGAAGAAGAACGGAAGTATATTTTTTCACAAACTTTTGTTTAATTTTTTCACAAAGTTATTACCAAATATGTAATAATAGCAAAAATAAAAGGTTTTTTATCCATCATTGATAAAAATGCATGAATAATAACATTGCCTTTACTTAACATTATAATGATAATGCGATGGATGGTTTGAATTGTAGATCATATACAGAAGCGTAATTTGGATAAAACATAAGTTTGTAAAAATATTCCAAAAATTATTTGCAGGTATCATTTAAATACTTACTTTTGTACCGCTTCAAAAAAGGGGGATTGGCGCAGTTGGCTAGCGCGTTTGACTGGCAGTCAAAAGGTCACGGGTTCGAATCCCGTATTCTCCACTTTGTGTAATTGAAGAAGTCTTCAAAATACGCTAAAAACTGATTAATCCTGCAAAATTCATTTTTGCAGGATTTTTTTATGTTAGCAATCGCATAATTTTCAAATAAGCTCATAAAGTTTGTGGCAAAATCGTGGTAATTAATAAATTTTGAAAAACAAAATTTAATCCGATTTAATTAATTTGTTATCAATATGTTATTTGTTTTAATGATTGGATTCAAAGGACCTTTAGTTCGACTTTTATAAACTTTATAGTTACCTGTTTGAGTCTTTTCTATCGTAAATGTTTCGGTTTAAGATTCAGTGCTGCACTTTCTACAACTTCCTCTATGCGCTTTTGTCTGGTTTCCTGTTTTTTGACGAGGATAATCCAGCCCAATATTATTTTTCTTGTTGATTTGCTCAAACTTAGAAAATAATCTTTCGAGCCATTGTGTTTTTCGAATGCCATTTCTAAGTCGTTCGGAATTATCACTTCTTCTATTTCATCCAAGATTGTCCAATATCCGTTCTGTTTCGCAATCTCAACACTTTCGTAGCCCTGTTTTGTCATTCTTTTGCTGTCAATAAGCTGCTGAACTTTTTCTTTGTTGATTTTTGACCAGTTGCTTTTAGGTTTACGTTTGGCAAAAAACTGCATAAACGAGATGTCGTTAATCTTTTTCCTTGTGCTGTCAATCCAACCGAAGCAAAGAGCTTCGTCAACAGCTTCACTCCAACTTAATGATGGCACATTCGACTTTTTTGTATAACAGACAAGCCAAACAGATTGGCTGGATTGATGGTTTTTTTCTAACCATTGTCTCCAATCTGCTTGACTTTGCGGACAATATGTATCTATTTCTTTGTTATGCATTCTGCTGTGCTAACCATTTTAAAATTGATCCGTTTGTCTCCTCCGGTTTTTCCTGCTGAATCCAGTGACCACAATCCAGACTGACAATGTCCAGATTAGGAACGATACTTCTCAGATTTTCAGACTTTGGAATCGTATCCTGTTCTCTATATATCATCAGAGTCGGCTGATGAATGATTGGCTTTACGTTCGCCATAAGGTGCCAGTTTCTATCAAGGTTTCTGTACCAATTTATAGCTCCGGTAAACCCGGATGATTCAAAGGCAGACACGAATACGGATAGTTCACTGTTTTCCATTAGGGGCTTCCCAAAAGGTTTTTCTGCTCTTGCAAGATTGATCATTAGCATTCCCGGAGCAGGTGGAGCGGGAGGTATATCTTTGCGGAATATGTTATGCAGGAACCGGGATGTGTTTTCATTCATTATAGCATCTGCAATTCCCACGTGCTTATTGAAATGAACAAAATAAAAGTCTTCTCCAAATAGGGTTTCCATAAATTCAATCCATGGTTGCTCTCCTCGCTCCTGATAAGGCAGAGCTAAGTTTATTATCTTATTGACCCGTTCAGGATACAGTAGTGCCAGATTCCACACAACATTTGCACCCCAGTCATGACCGACAAAGATGGCATTCTTGTATCCGTAATAATCGAGCAGCGCAATAAGGTCACCAGTCAGGTGTTCTATATCATAATCAGTTACTTCGGTTGGGCAAGATGAGTTACCATAGCCACGTTGATTTGGGACAATGACATGATAACCTGCTGCGACAAGAGCTGGTATTTGATAACGCCAGGAAAATGCATGTTCCGGAAAACCATGACAGAGAATGATCGGTTTCCCTGAATTTTGTTTTCCTGCTTCAAATACTTCTAATACAACACTGTTAACTGAAATCATGGTAGGTTTTGGAAATTCGATTTGATTGGATGTTGTACTAGATGATGTGTTTCTCATGTTTTTATTGCTTAATAAATTATTATGAAGCAAATTTAAATCTGATTAGTGACAGCATCATGTCAGTAGCCAGAAGTATTTTAGTGATAACGATCAAAAAACTGAAACAGCTACTGGGTTTCTGTGTTTAATTATAGCAGCTGTTCAGTTATCTCTAAAAACAACTTTTACGTATAAAAATTGATTCAAGACAAAGTTAGATGTAATAACCTGGCCTAAGTAAACCCTTTTATTCCATTGCTATTGTATTTTATAACTAGAACTGGTTCAATAGGATTGACTTCTTTAGGGGGAATACTGTAACAGTTATTGTTTTTAATTATAGTTGCAATCGTATAATTTTCAAGTAAACTCGTAAAGTTTGTGCCAAAATCGTGGTAATTTGAAAAGTAATAGACGAGTTCTTACCCTAGAAATTAGTGGAGCTTAGTAAGATTCAATATATCTGTTCTAATTATCTATCTAATTAATTGAATCGTAGAACTACTACACTTTTTAAAGTTTCATGTAATTCCTTTTGCCGTGAATTTCTAAGGTGTTATATTGCGGGAAATAAATCACAAAAAAAATTATGGAAGAATATGAAAATCAGTCCAATAAAATAATTCGTTTACATTTTTAAGAAGGAGTTTTCTCGTATAAAATTCCTCACGTATTAAACTCAGACCAGTCTTAATGTACTTTTGCAAGAGACCAGCAAATTACCTGATTGTTCTTCTGATTTAAAAGGTCTCACCTTTAAAAAGGTTAATATCGAAGTAATCACAACTGAAAAAAAACATATCATGTTTCAAGAAGGAAAGAATCTTCCCAAGCCGGGAGTAGATTCAGTCAAGACAGATTTTGCGAGCAAAATCCAAGAAAAGGCGAATATCCAAGAGGTAAAAAAAATTGCTTCCAAGGTTAAGAATTCTGTAAATACAGGAAAGCAGTTCCTGAACCAGCCCTTAGTACCAACCCAACCAACTATAGTTCAGGAAAAAGTCTGGGCAAAACAACCTACCTCAAAGATTTTCAATGCTCAGGCAATACCCGAAAGTGATATTGTCGGAATCAATAGAGTAGTACGGCTAGACATACATGTCGAGGGAAAACCAGTTAAGTATTTCAAACATTTTAAGCTTTCCCAGAGTGCAGTAAAGCATCATGAATTTGATCTTATACTTGCCCATGATACCTTAGGTGATGCAGAAAACCATAATCTTGAAGAGGCTCAGAATTTTTTAGGAAAAAGAATTACTGTTGTCTTTAAATACAAAGATGTAGACAGTGGACCGGAACGAAATTTCGTCGGGGTTATTACTGAGGTGGGTTTCAGTCAGGAAAAAGGAAGTCTTGGCAATCTGGTATTATCAGGTTACAGCCCAACGATCTTGTTGGATGCTGCACCACACATTCAAAGTTTTGGAGGAGCACAGCCAATCAGTTTAAATTCAATTGCTAATGACATCATAAAGGAGGGACTTGGGCTAGGTAAATATGATTTCAGGGTAGATGCCCGCCACGGCAATGTACCTTATAGCTCACAATATGAAGAAACGCACTATAATTATCTTGCACGAATAGCAGAAGCTTATGGTGAGCAGTTTTTCTACGATGGTGAGGTTTTGCATTTTGGGCAGTTACCTCCACAGGAGAAACCGGTAAAGCTTACCTATGGCAGTAATTTAAGTGATGTCAAAATCAAAATGAAAGCGCAGCATGTCAACCCTTCTTTCTATGGTTATAATAGCAGCAAGAATGAAAAGTTCAAAGGCGGCGACGCTAAAATTAATCATACTTCTGACATTGCGAAACGCGCTTATGAAATTTCAGAGAGAACATTTCAAACTCCATCACTAAGAGTGGCTCCAATAAAAGCATCATCATTTATGGATATTGATGCCTCTCAAAAAGGAACGGCTGGAAGCAAAGCAGCAGAAGTATTTATCACTTCTGGAAATACAACAGTACCTTTTCTGTATCCAGGTTGCATTGCTGATATTGAAATGCGGAAGACTGATAGTAATGAAACATCTTACTTTACAAAATTAATGTTGATAGAAGTGACTCATGAAGTTGATGCCCGTGGGTATTACGATGGATCATTTCAGGCCATAGCATCTGATACCGGATTTATTCCCAGACCAGAATTTAATACACCAGTGGCTGAACCACAGTTTGGTAAGATTATCTCTAACACAGACCCGCAGAACCAAGGACGTGTCCAGGTTCAATTGGACTGGCAGGGTGGACAGGATACTACAGAATTTATCCGTGTCATGTCTCCTGATGCAGGAAGCAGTGACAAAGTTGGTAAGAATCGGGGATTTATGTCTATTCCAGAAGTGGGGGATCAGGTTATCATAAACTTTGTTCATAACCATCCAGATCGACCATTTGTTATGGGAGGGATGTATCATGGCGGTATTGGAGCAGGTGGTGGCACAGGGAACAATATTATGTCATTTAGCGGTAGAAGTGGTGCTGAACTGAAATATGACAATGGAGCAGGTTCTATGAATTTGAAAGATCAAGGTGGCGCCAATATGCATTTTGACGGAGCAGGAAATGCAACAACGAGTGCAAATACAAATCATACTGTAAATGCAGGGAGCACGAATATTATCAATGTTGGCGGAAAAAAAGATGCTCCACCACAATCACTGCTAAAAATGGATGCTGGTGGAAACATTATACTGGATGGCAAGACAAGTATTACTTTTCAGGTAGGTGGAAATAAAATTGTGATAGATGGAAAAGGAATTACGGGGACAGTGTCTAAAGGAAATATGAGTTTTGATGCTACAGCAGGAACTTTTACCATCCATAGTAAAGGAATCATGGATATTAAGACAGACGCAGACTTAACTATTGATAGCAAAACATCAAAGATTAATTCCAGTGGTCCAACCAATATCACAGGCGCAGACGTTGAAATTAATAAAGGATAATTATGGAGTTTGGTATTCAGGATATTGGAAAGAAAAGGAGGTATTCATTTTTAAGGGAAGAGCGATATCGTTTCCAGGGTTTGGCCAATGAAAACCATGTTGAAATGGGAATCGAAGTTAATCTTTTATCAGTTAGCAATGGAATCCCAACTTTCAAAATAAATATCTTTCGATATAAGCAAAGTAACTCTGAAGGCGCGTATAGATGGGTAGGTGACATTCATGAAATTAGAAATGAATTAATCTGTACCCTCAATGAAAATGGACAACTAGGTTCAATCCTAAATATTGATGACATACGCAGCAAGTGGCAAACAATTAAGCCTGAATTGATGAAAAGTCATAAGAGGGAAGAGCATAAAAACATATTTATTACTGGGATCTCAGAACTTTTGGATGATCAGGAAAAGTTTTCCGCTTCAATGCGATTTGCTCAACCTTATCTTCTTTTGTTTCCTGGTATTCACAATAAGATGTTCAAGAAAGATGAGCCATTTAAAGGATATCGTGAACTTCCAAATTTTCTGGCAGCAGAAAATGTACCCATTATTACAAAAGAGACTCTGTCAGAATTGAGTGATGGTAAATATCAGGTTGAAGTTAAGGGCGAAATTGATGAGGAGCATTTTGAGCAGGATAAAGTTACAGCAATGATCAGGATACTTAAAAACCGCCCGCGGGTTCCGACAAAGTTGGAATTAGGATATATGGAACGCTATCGTTTAGATGAGTGGCCGTGGTCTGAACAAAGCATGTGTATGAGTATTGCAGAAATTCCAGGTACACTATATCGTGAAGAAAAAAACATACTGAAAGCCATATGATTTTTAAAATTGAGGATATTGTATTTCAGAATGACCGGTATTTTATATTGTTGAATGATAAAGATGCTGAAAAGCTGGCTCTTATATCTTGTCTGGATATCTATGCAGATAATACTAAGATCAAACGCTTGCAGGGCTGTATTGTTTCAGAAATATTAAAGATTCCAGATTTTACTGTCTTGGAATCTAAGGAAGACCTAAGTGAATTGGAGCGGATTTTTAGAAAGATAAGACTTGTAGAAATCAGCACCTGCGTTAAGAACGTTAATAAAAAATAAGTGGATCATGGCCAAAAAATATGTGCCGGAGGGGGCATTTCTTGCCTGCGATAAGGGTACAAGCCCGTCGACACTCAGAGTAAGCTTTAATAAGAATACGACGATTTACGATGTACCGATGGCTACAGAAGCAGATAAATTTCCATTCTTTCACCTGAAGCCAATGGGACTTTGCACCTGCCCAGCAAAATGGGCCACAGGAGTAACCTGTCTACCAACCACGCTGCAATGGGACAATCCTAAAGATGGTGTGAAAATCAATGGCAATCGAATGCTTTTGGAAGATTCAACCTGTAATTGCATATTTGGTGGGAAGATCAGTATTTTTTTTGATAGAGCCACAGCGGTAGCTTATGGTGTAGGTGAAGGGAAAATGCCCAGTGATTATATCAAAGAGGGGTTCGATTGGCTTGAACAGAAGACAAAAGAGAGCCGAGCTGACAGAAATAAGATGATTCCTGATTGGATGAAACCTATAGCTGGGGCAAAGGATTGGTTTGATGATTTGGGAACAGGATTGGTTGAAGGGGCAGTAAATGGTGTTGTAGGACTTGGAGAAGTAATCTATCAAGTTGGGCAAGATCCTGTAGGAACTGCTGAAGCTATTGGCGGAATGGTCAAAGATGGCTACAAAGGTGTTAAGGATGCCTATACTTGGACCACTACACCTGGAAACTTGGAAAAAGCTGCCAATGATTCTTGGGAATGGGCAAATAAAGAAGAGAATTGGGATAAACTAGGCGATGATATCGTTAAAGGTGCTCAAAAAACAGGGGACTGGATTGCTAATAACCCACGAAAAATTGGAAACACAGTAGGGGAATTTATTCCTGATGCTGTTGCTGCAGTCTATACCGCAGGAGGTTCTGTTGCCGCTACTGCTGGAAAAACTGTCTTAAAAGAAGGTGCTGAGGTTGTGGTGGAAAAAACAGTCAAAGAGGTTGCTGAAGCTGGCGCCGAAAAAGTGGGTAAGGAAGCTTTGGAAGCCGGTGCTAAAAAGGGAATAAAGGAAACCTTGGAGCAGTTAGCCAAAAAAGAAAGTGATGATATTGCTGCAGTGGTGACAAGGGAAGCAGATGAATTAGCAGCTGATGCTTTAAAACAGGCCGATGATCTTGGGGATGATGTACTTAAAAAATCAGATGATGTTGCTAATAAAGGTGACGATGCTGTAAAGGCGATTCCACCGTGGAAAGGGCCGACAGATTATTCCGGAATTAATACAAATAGGTTCAAAATTAAACCAAATGCTGATTTTACCCCAGCTCAGAAAAAAGCAATTTATGATGCGAATATGAAACATAATGACGGTATCTTACGTAGTGATTTAGATGGAACTGTGTTGGAAATGCCGCAAAAAAGTGTTAAAGGTGTCACACCATCACAAACTGAGGCACAAGTTGACCATATTAAGGCAAAGTCAAAAGGAGGAAGAAATGATCCAAGCAATAATGCTCAGGTTTTGAGTAGAGAACAAAATAGAGCTAAATGGGATAGCTGACGTTTTTTTTGTAAATTCGAATAAATAATTAAATTATGAATATTAATGAAATACCAGGGAATACACCTGTAATAACCACAAAGTATGTAGTTGAAAAAACTTCAGATATTGTTTATGTATCGTTTGATGAAGAGGGTGATTTCCAAGTTTTTAGTGATGAAGGTGCAGATATGGATAATGTAAAAGTAGTGTCACTAAGTCAAATTCTCGAATTAGACAAAAGTGTAACGCAATTAGTTGATATAAATAAAGGAGAGAAATTCTATAGAGAAAATATAAATAGTATATGGCAAAAAATACAGTAAGCAACGAGGCGATAAAAGAATTACTTGGTTCTGAAAAGAAAAGTGATTTAAGAAAAGGTGTAAAATTAGCTGTAAATAATGAACTAGTCGACTTTGCAGATGATCTCTTTATCATCCTGAAAACTTCTATCTCAGATGCTAAAATGTGGGAGGTAAATTATGATATCATCAGACTTTTAGGAAAAGCAAAATATCATCAGACAATCCCTATTCTTGAAGATATTTGCCGAAAAAATGAAGATCATGATATGGTAACCAGCGCTGCTGCTACTGCATTAAGTAGAATTAGGAGAGCAAACATAAATGATGTTCAGGAAGTTCAAAGGTTATTAACTTTTGGGAAGTTTGCTGTTATTGATGGAGCATTAAGGTCGATGGGAATTGATAAGGTGATACCTAACGAGAACGAAATTAGCGAAATAATTGGTTTTATCAATGCATTTGAGCCAAAGATCGAGAGAGGATATGCAGATATCAGAGAAGGACTTGCGGTTGCAAGTGCAGGTTGGACAAAAAATGAAACTGTCAATAAATTTTTAGATGATTGTTTGCAATCTGGGGATAGTGCGTTATCAAAGCTGGCTAAAAGTTCAATGAGTGGCAAATATGCTGATATAGACTACTAGATCTTTGGATATTATATTTTTTTGATATACCCTCTTGCGTTTTAATAAGGTTATGGAGAATATATTACTATGAATTTATATGAAGACTATAAAAGCCTGACGCAATCCTTTATGGGGAAAATAGTTTTTCAAAAAATTCCTTTATTTAGGAACTTGTAGACCTTGAAATAATTGTAAGCCAAAGATAAATGTATCAATACAGAATTTTATATTTATAAGCAAATGCTACAGATGTACATAATGTTTTTTTAAGTATTCGGGGTCAATGTCTTTTACATAACTGTGCTAGCATTAATAATAAAGTCCTTCCCAAAAAAGTTACAAACTTTTTTGGGAAGGACTTTATTATGATCATATAGGTTTCTACGTCAATTTTTCCAGATCAAAACTGCATATCCTAAATAGTACTTGTTCATTAATTCAAGGAACGCTAAACAGTAGAAACAAGAAAACAATGATTTTACCCAAGTCAAGTTATAATTGCCGAGGCAAATATTTTTCTAGGGAAGTTTAGAGACAAAAGGCTTATGTCTATTTTGACTTAGATTATGGTACACAAACAGAAGTCGTAGATAAAATAGGGTAAGAAGAGCTAAAACGAATTGAAGGATTAATTTTAGCAGAAGTAAAGTAACTGCGGATCCGAAAAATTGCTATCTTGCTCATTGAGAATCAGATAAATCTGGGCACGGCAAGGAAATAACAATATGGAAGTAAAAAATCGGAAATTAGCTGCAAAATTAGAGGATTTAATAGAAGAGTCAGAAAGATATTATGAAGAGTCAGATTATGAGGGATTTGTTGAAGTCTCCTTAAAAGCCTGGAATGTATTGCCAATACCTAGAGAAATCTATGATGAAAGTTATCACATTGCAGAAGGTTTAGCGGAGGGATACCTGTTAATCGGTAATCATGAAGAAGCCATCAAATGGGCAGAAATTATGGGGAATTGCGATATGGAAAGAGCAGATGATGGTGCGCGTGAATTTGTTTTGGGTAAGATGTTGTTTGAAAGTGGAGATATGGAAAATTCTAGAGAAAAATTTGTATTGGCTATGACAAAATCTGAAGGAAGGGTATTTGTTAATGAACCGAAAAAATATATAGAATTTTTAAAGAAAACGTAACTATTCATATCTTTAGGTAAAGAATCATATATGAGGAGAGCTGAACGAAGAACTGGCGGAAGATGCCAGTAGATGTATCAGTTTCTGGGAAATTATAAGGTTTTATAAGAAACTTTTGATACTGCGCTAAATTATACTGAGAGACACCGAGTGCTTGTCTGGGGAAAGATTATTTGAAATTGAAGAGCAAGAAAAGCAGAAGGTAACCTACTAAGTGCCCATGTATTAAAGGAAAAAGAGTTTTTTAAAGGCGAAGAAGAAAAATACTATAGCTTGTTCAAGCATATTATAGAAGGTATAGAAAAGCATGAAAACAACCTCCAAAAGGATACATTCCATCAAAATGAATAAATGGCCTATTTTATCTGGCACGGTTGTGTTATTTCTATTTGCTACAGCATGGAGCTGCAACTATAAAATTAAAAATAAAGAACCCAAAGAATCTTCTGACATTAATACTGAAGTGCAAAAGGAAGTAAGAATAGCAGCCTACCGGACTTTAAACGCATGGCTTGATCAAGGGATCGAAGGTATTCAGTTTTTACAAAGCAGTGAATGGAAAATTGGAGACCGAATTTTTCTTAATAGTAGCAATAATAAAGGTTTTCTGTTACTACTCAACCAAGATAAAGTACCACAGGCCGAGCTGGATTATGTTCAGGTTTTGTACGCTGTTAAAGAGGGAGAAAAATGGGATATTTATCTTGCGTCCTTACCCAATATTATCATCCCCAGAAAAAAAGAAAACGGAATGTATATTCGGAATTCATTTGGTCAATTAGCCGCTGTAGGAGAGCGGGAAATTCACCGCTATCTAAGAAAAGGCGATGAAACTAATAATGATAAAGGCATTAACAACGAATTCAATGAGGATCTAAAGAAAAATAACAGGCTTTTTCTATCAAAAAGAATCAAAAAACCTAGTAGTTGAGTGTCTAATATAATGGATCAGTACTTTATTACTGCAATTACAATTGCCAAGGGCGAAATGGGGAACTAATAATATCAAATGGATGAATAATGGGAAAGTTAATTATAACAAGTTTATTTTTATTGTCAAACCTGAGTGGTTGTCAGCAAAAGCAGACAATTGCTTCAACAATGGAAAATCAAGATCAGCTTATAGATCAGAAAATGCTCGATATTTATAAGCAGGTAAAAGTATATGATTATAGTCCATTATATCAGGTGGAATTCAGCCAGGATGCATGTGGGTATGAAATTTTAATCAACGATATACCCTTACATCGCTATCTATTTTTAGGCAGTGCCAATATGCAGCGAATTCCAATCAATGATCATATATTGAGAAGTGGACAGCAGGAAATTACGATTCGTTTGTTTCCTCCTCAACTTAGCGATGAAAGCTGGTCACCAACATTTGTTGAAGCTTCTAAGTTTAAGATTAAGGTATTGCGTAGCAAAGCTGATGGACCTTTGAACGACTATAAACAGATTTTTGAATTTAGTACCTCCACCAAACGAGGAACAGAAAACTTTCTGGCCACGGGACAAAAAGTCTTTGAATTTAAGGGAACTTTTGTTGCTGATGTCCCATACGAATTAGAAGGATGGCACAATTCCAAAGACCTTAGTCGAGAAAATAAGGATGAATTGCTCAAAGAGGCTATTTCTGCCTACAACAGGTTCAGAAATATATTGATAAAAAAAGATGTGACCGGCTATGCTTCGTTAATGTATGATAAAGAAGTAGAATTGGCAAAGGCTTACTATTGGCACACTTCCATCGATTCTAAAGAACGGTGGAATGAAATGAGTGGTACAGTTCGCGAAAAGAGAGAAATTTTACCTTTAAAAAATTTTAAAATGGTGCTCTATGCTGGTGGAAAAGTGTTGGCATTGCAGCCGACAAGTTTATTGTATAAAGACTACCTATCTGCTATTCATACTCAGACAGATAGTGAAGATATTCAAGTTTCATTCCTACTCCATAAAAAGGCAGGCAGTAATAAATTAACTGCAATCCGATAATAATTGGTGAAATTGGCTGGAGAAGGGGAACTATTGTTTTAACAAAAAGTTTATATCTACTGTTCATTTAAACGGTCTGATATTGCTTTGATTATTAATTATTTGTCAAAATGATGTTTGAAAGTGGTTTGGAAGGATTGGTTCGAATTCCTCTCTTTCCGCAAATGCGTTTAGAAAACGATAAATAAAGATTTTACAAAAATTGTGGCAAACAGAGCTTCAACCACAAAAAAAACTGATAAATACACAAAAAAATGAGAAGGTTCGAATCCCGTATTCTCCACTATAAATAAAAAAGAGTTGTAACTAAAGATATTACAGCTCTTTTTTATTTATTATATTTACTAAGTATGGATAAAGAAACTGTCAGGTATATTATAAAATATTTTAGCAATCTCATGGCTGACGATGAAAAGTTAGCATTAAAATACCATATGTATACCTATAAAACCTCTGATCATCCCAAACTGAGAAGTATGATGATAGAAAAAGCTTGGTTGCCTTCTGAGTCTGAACTCCCTCTTTTTCTCAAAACCAGCTATGAGGAGTTTGAGTTAAATGTAGTACAACGAATAATGACTGAAGCCTCAGCAAAAATATTTTTTAATACATGTCCAACATGTAATAAACTGGCACGTACCCCTTACGCAAAACAATGCAGACATTGTGGGTATGATTGGCACAACCTTACCGCTGCTCAATTTAAAATGACCAGTTCTTTCCAACTTACAGGAAGATCGTTTTTCTTGCTTGGCCAAATTGTAAAAGGAGAGATTAAAAAAGGACAACGGATAGATTTAAGAATACTAGGAGTTAATAAAAAACCTGTCATCGAAGCCATTGAGTTTGCCCGTAAAAGTAAAGACGGACAGGTATGGGAAGAAATAGGGCTTGGAACAGACGACTTGACAGAGGACGAAAAACAGTATTTAAAAAATACAGGATCTTTTTCAATGCCAATTGATATCCTTTGTGAATAACCCTTTTGTGTACTGCTAAAATGGGGCGGATTGAACTGTATATTTTAATCGAATATTACATCAATATGAGGTAATTAAAAGGGAGAATGTGATATCACAATAATAGATGAAAGAATTCTACAAACAGCTCAACAAAGAAGCGAAGTTATTTGAAATGCTCATATCTGTTAACGGAAACCAGCCATTATTTAGCCAAAAGGCAACAATGGAGAAAGCAGGAATAAAGGACGTGGATAAGATGCAAGAGGAAATAAAGAAAGAAATACCATTATAATCAAAGGCGCCAGATCAATAAACAAGCATGGGATTTCAAAAAGATTTAATTTGCTAGGCAGTTATTGCTTTTTATATATTTGTTAAAAAACTTATCCATGAGACAAATGACAGAAGCTAATCTGGCATATCCAGTATTGGTGCAAATTGAAGGATCATCCGGGACTGGATTCTTCTTAGAGAAAAATAATAAAACATATTTTGTAACTGCCAAGCACGTTCTATGTAATAACAATAGTTTTAAGGGAAACGTTGCAAATCTTACATTTCAAGCAAGGAATAGTGATCCTTCTATTTATTTTCCAATGAAATTATCACTTGATCTACAGTTGCTTTTGGCAGATCAGCATGCAGCAATTAATCCAACACGGGATATTGTTGTAATATTAATTATAGGAAACAATGCAAATGAGGGAGAATTTGTCCACCCTGTCCGAGGAATAAACATATCTGGAGACTCACAAGGAGGTTTTACAAGAATACCGGAAATTTCTATCAAACAATTAAGCGAAGTAATAATAGCCAATGATATTTTTATTTTTGGATATCCTGTATCAATTGGATTGCAAAATAGTCCACAATTTAACTACGAACTCCCATTGACTAGGAAGGGAGTTGTTAGCCAAGTACACGCGCCTAATAAGACTATTATATTAGACTGCCAGGTTCATCCAGGTAACAGCGGTGGTCCTGTAATACAAGTTACAAATACAGGTACACATTTTCAATATGATGTAATAGGTGTACTAATTCAATATGTTCCTTATGTGACAGAAATTAATTTGGGTGGCGCAATTTATTCCTATAGCGGTAGGAGTGTAAATGATTTTAAAAATTCAGGATATTCCATTGCTGCATCAATGGATTTAGTCCTGGAGACAATTGATATGCTTAAGTAAATGCAACTTTAAATTATGGCCTTCTCTTTGAGATGGCTTTTTGTTATATTTGTGGAAATGCTAAAAGTAATGGAAATATCATATGGAGAAATTATTGGTTGGGCAGGAGGTTTATCGGTTATTATTTCAGGGGTAGGCACATGGATAAGTCAGCTTATACTAAGTAAAAGAACTGAAAAATGGAGATCAAGCACTGAGATAAAATTGAAAGTGCTGGAAAGTCAACTTTCAGAAAAAACGTCAATGTTAAATAATTTAATTGACATTCAGAAATCCAATTACAATTTTAGTCAAGAAAGAAGAATTGTAGCAATAGAAACTGTGTGGAAATTATATAACGAGTTTATGTTCAATCTTCCTGAATCAATTAGGACTGTTAATAATATAAGACCTGAGGCTTATAGTGAATACTTAAATAAAACAGAGTTTAAACCTGATGAGGACATTAAAAAAGACATGTTAGATATTGAAGAAAATGAGACTTTTGCAGTACTTTTCAGCGATATGAGGGAAACCCTGACTTACAATAGGCCGTTCTTAGGTGAAGATTTATTTTACCTAATAAATACTAATTTCATGTTTGTAATAAAGATAATTTGGAATATTATTAAAGGTATTGAAGATAATAAACTTGAACATTGGCAAACGGATGGCTATCTACTTAAATTAATTGCGAAAGTAATTCCAAAGGAAGAATATGATTTTATTATAAAATATAAAAGACGTTCTTATAATTATACCTTGGATCTTTTCCAAAAATTAATAATTGAAAGCATGAATTCACTACTCTCCGGCAAACTTGCCTCAGAACATACAATAAAACATTATAAGGATATAAGGGTGCTTTTGTCAGAATTTGACAAAAATTAACATGTTAACAAAGTAGGACGCAATCAGGTAATGCCATTTCAAAAAACCAGCATTAATCTAAGAGTAAGAAAATAATTTATCCTTGTTTTATTATCAAAATTCTATAAAAAATGGGTCAATTGATAGAATTCGGTTTTGTTATGGAGATGACTTATTTCATATGGACAACACTCCATACTCTTGTTTCTTAATGGTTGTGTTTGAATCTAAGCTATTTACAGTTTTTGCTTAATATTGTTTGTTAATGCTAATTAGAATAATTAAAAATAAATAAGTCTTTTCCTTTGGGAATCCATAGGGAACCTTTAATTTTGCTGTTTATAATAATTATAAATAATGAAATTATATCAGCGTATTTTTATCTTTCTCATTTTTATTCTTTCAATTTCTCTTATTCGGGCACAGGATACTGGTTTTTCGGTTCAGGGAGTTGTACAGGATCATACAAAACAGGGGCTAAGCGGTGTGAACATTTTTGTTGAAAACACAAAAATTAAAACACAAACCGATCAAAACGGAAATTTCAGGATTAGCTACAAAAAAGGAGAAGCTGTATTGATCTTCAGTCTGGATGGGTACAAAAAGCTCAGAAGGAAAATGAACTTCAGCGGCGAAATATCTCCGGTCAGTATTCAGCTGGTTGCGGACCAGGCGGCTGTAGAAGAGGTCATAGTACACGGAAAAGGTAAAGTGAAAGCACTGCAGGACGGTGCTTTTACTGTGAATGCTATAGATGTGGCTAAATTGGCCAATACCACAGCCGATCTTAATCAGGTTCTGAACAGAACCACAGGGATTAAAGTTCGCCAGCAGGGTGGTATAGGTTCCGACTATAACTTCTCTATCAACGGAATGTCTGGTAAAGCCGTGAAGTTCTTTATAGATGGTGTTCCTTTGGAAATGCTTGGAAAAGGGGTAGACCTGAGTACACTGCCTGTCAACATGGCAGATCGTGTAGAGATATATAAAGGTGTGGTTCCTATTCATCTGAGTACTGATGCAATGGGGGGAGCGGTTAATATTATTACTCCCGGAAGCAGCAGGAATTATCTGGATGCCGGTATAAGTGTAGGATCTTTTAATACACAGCGTATCAATCTGAACGGACAGTTTAAAGATGATAAAACGGGGATTATCCTGCGCATCAACAGTTTTTATAACCACTCGGATAACAACTATCTGATGAAGGATATGAAAATCTGGAATGCTGCCAAAAATGAATATGAGTTTAGAAATCTAAAACGTTTCAACGACAGATATCAATCTGTTTTTGGGATGGCTGAAGTGGGAGTTGAAAACAAAAGCTGGGCAGATTCTTTCTTTGTAGGAATGTCACAATCACTTTTCGATAAACAGATACAGACGGGCTCTAACCAGGAAGTAGTATATGGTGGGGTAAAGCAAAATGGAGAAGCTTATAATTACTTTATGAAGTATAAGAAAGCCAACCTCTTCAATGACCGTCTGGATGTGAATGTGTATGCCGGTTTTTCTAAAAGTGTCCAGAAAGCAACCGATACCCTTATGCGTAAATATAGCTGGGATGGTAGTTTCGAGCCTTCTGCTACCAGTGAAAAAGGGGGAAGAAGTATAATAATGCAGCATGAAGACCGCCTTTATTCACAGGTAGGCGCTACTTACAGAATAACTGAGCATCATAAGCTTATCTTCAATTATGTACTCGATTATCTTAAGAATACCACATTCAATCAGCTTGAAGAACGGAAAGAAGATGTACCTCCGGCGAAGATGACCAAGCAGATTTTGTCTATGGCTTATCAACAGGATTTTTTTAATAAGCACTGGACGAATATTTTCTTTGGTAAATATTACAGTGTAGGACTGCAGAAAATGGTTTTCGATCCGGTAACCAGAACTGATTATCCGGCAAAAGATAATTTTAGCAACTGGGGATACGGTTTTGCAACCACTGTAAGAATTACGAGAGAACTGGGGATAAAAGGATCATTTGAACGTTCTTACCGTTTGGTAGAGCCACAGGAAATCTTCGGAGATGGGGTTGCTGTAACCAGTAACATGAATCTGAAGCCTGAAACCAGTAATAATGTAAACGTTGGTTTGTATTATAATCATCATTGGGGGCAACATGCTTTCCGTATAGAAGGTGCCGGATACATACGGGATACAAAGGATTTTATCTACACGGTTCCTAATTTGTACAACAGTACTTTCAAATATGAAAACCTTTCCAATATCTTTACCCGAGGACTGGAAGGAGAGGTGAGTTACCAATACAAAAGACTCCTGAATGTGCTGATGAACGTGAGCTATAATAAAGCTTATGACAATACAAAATTTGCCAACAACAGTGAAGATGTAGTTTCAGCAACTTACAAAAAAGATGTTCCCAACCAGCCTTGGTTATTTGGAAATATGAATGTAAGCATTGGTAAGGACGACTGGCTGCAGAAAGACAGCCGTGTAGAGCTTTACTACGGACTACAGATGACCGAGTGGTTTTACAAAAACTGGAAATCCTATGGGAATCCACAAAATATTCCGGTGATTCCCAGACAAACTTTGCACAATATAGGGATCAGCTACTCCATGAAGAACGGAAGGTATAATTTGGCCTTCGATGTAACCAACCTCAGTGATGCGCTGGCTTATGACAACTTCAAACTTCAGAAGCAGGGACGTGCTTTCTACATAAAATTCAGATATCTACTTAAGTAAAAAACGATGACACAATATTTTAAAAACAGTATATTTTTACTGCTCGCATGTTTATCCATCATTAGTTGTGAACGCGAACCAGGCTCCGGAGGCTCCGAAAGTGGTGAAAAAGATTATCAATATTTTCTGCTTTCCGCATTAGGAAGCTGGCCCAATACCGTACATTATATGACGGCTACCAACGACCTTACCAAAGGCGAAATGGATATTACCAAAGAAGGAGACGAGATCAACTCCAAAGGAACCTATTCTTATATTGTTAAAAACGGGTTTATCTATAACTATAAAACAGATCAGGGAATCTTCAAAAAATTTAAATATACTCAGGATCGGCTGACGACTGTAAAAGAAGTTCCTTTTACCTATATCAGTGATATATCCAGCTATGTATGGATAGATGCTAATACGTTGGTTATTGTAGGAGAAACAGGCGATGGTCAGCATATACGTTATACTGTTTTCAATACTTCAGACCTTAGTATTATCCGTCAGGGGGAGATTGAAGGATTTCAGCCTTTCCCAACAGCTTATAATTTTTATTCGCTGGGTGCTATGACCTATATGGATGGACATATCTATTTACAGTATAGCTTCCGCAATGGTAAATGGATCACTCCGGATTATTATAATTTTGCGGTAATCGATTATAAAAACTTCAAAGTAATCAATTCGGTAACTGACAGCCGAAGCTCTGGTGTGGCTAATGGATCGCCTTATTTCAAAACTACTTTTACCAAGGATAATGAAGCCTTTTACTATACCTGCTTTCCACGTGTAGGAGCCGGATCAAATAAAATTTACCTTTTCAGGGCTCTTAAAGGGGCAACTTCGCCAGATCCAGGGTATCAGATTAATCTTACCGATCTGGTAGGAGGTAAATCTCTGGAAACAGTGATCGAGTATATGGGGGATAATAAGATGGTGGTTCTCTACCGTGATCCGACATTAGGGAATGCCTATAATGGCCGCTATGCTATTATAGATATCGAAACCAAACAAGTAGTGCGGGTATTGGATGAACTGCCGGGAGATGAACCTTATGAACAGGGGATGTTTGTTCGGAATAAAAAGTTATACATTGCTGTCAATGCCAATAAAGGAGGGAACTATGTATGGATCTATGATCTGCAAACTGACAAAATAAGTAAGGGAATGAAGCTTCCGGATAAGATTTCTGGATTTGCCCGTTTCGATAAGTTTTATGACTGATCATAGCCTATCAATTTCGTTGAAAATATAGCCTATTAATTTGATTAAAAAGCTGTTCTCAAAATTATTGAGAACAGCTTTTTTTGTTTCTGCTTAAACCACCACAGCTCGGTTAGAATAACGACAAGTAATGTAAACTTTTTGATACTACTAAGAGCCAAGCCTTGTCAAGGTTACTAACCTTGACAAGGCTTTATGTTCTAAAGCTTGTAATTGAATGAGAGTGTTACCACTCGGCTGTCCAGATTGTATTTCTGTCGGATAGTAGAGCTGAAGTTATCTCCTGTTACACGGTAATTATTGGTTTTTAATAAGTCTGTCACTGCTAGTTTTAATGTTGCTTTATCCTTCCATAATGTTTTTGAAACTCCCAATGTCAGGTCAAAGTAAGCATCGCGGATAAACAAACCAATATTTGATTTCGAGAAATATTGGGCGTTAGCCTCTGCTTTTATACCTTTTGCAATGCTGAAACTGTTTTGTGCATTGAGCGTAAAGGCAAGTTGTGAACTGTTTACCGCGTAATTCTGGTAATTGCCTTTGTACTCAGTATTGAATACATTAAGCATGGAGGTAAGCGACCAAAAGTTGAAAAGTTTTGTCGTAGCCGTTAAATTGGCACCATAGACATAAGACTTGTTCAGATTGTCCTGAGTTTTCACCAGGATTCCTGTATCCGGCTGGTAGTTGTATACTTCCGTCATTACGTCGTTTGTGACACTGAAGTAAGCTGATGCTATAATGTATTTCCCCCAGGTATACCCCAATTCTGTGGCGTGTGTAAATTCAGGATTTAAATTTGGATTTCCTTGCCAATAGTTGAACGGATCATCATAAAAACGGAACGGATTGAGGTCAAAGTGGCTCGGCCTGTTAATCCTTTTACTGTACGAAGCATAGAATCCATGCTGATCATTGACCTGGTATTTGATGGATGCACTTGGGAACAGGTTCGTATAATTTCTTTTTCGCTGTTCCTGGGATGTTTTCTGGTTGATATCCGTGTCGGTCATTTCCGTTCTCAATCCCAGTTGGAAAGTCCATTTGGTCAGATTGAATTTATAATTGGCATACAATGCGTGGATCTGTTCTTTGTAAACATATTCGTTACTTGCCTGATTATCATGTATCCATTCTTCACCCTGCTGTATAAAATACTCCGAGGGGTTATTATTAGACTTTATAGTAGATTTCAGTCCTGTTTCCAGACTGTGTCTTTCACTAAAAGGGAGGGTAAAGTCTACCTTAGCATTGAAGACTTTCAGGCGGGAAGCGATATTGCCTCTTCTGTTGTTAAACTGCTCTGTTCCCTCATTTACCAATGCATCTGAAAACTGATTCTGGAGGGAAGTGAAACGCGAAGTTTCGTATTCCAGATCTACATCTACCTTATACTCTTTATCATTGAAAATGTGTGTTCCCTTTAGATTATAGGTGTAATCGTACCAGTTTTCTTTGCTTTTATTATCTGAGACTACCTGAGCAAACAGATGGTCTGCAGGTTGAAATATACTGTTTTCACCTTTCGAAAAATCTTCATATCGTCCTATTTTAGCATCGAATAAAGCACCGATACTTGTTTTGTCACTGAAAGCATAATCCGCTCCGAATTTAAAGTTATTGGAGGTTAAAGGCTCATTCGTTATAGAATGCTGATCTGTTTTCCGCGTCATTTGCTGAGGTTGTTTCTCATCGTAGAAAACCTGGCTAAAGTCCCGTCTTTCTTCCTCCCCACGGAAAGTATAACTATAGTCCCCATGCAGAGAGAGTTTCTTATGGGTATAATTGAGGCTCAACCCGGTATTAAGTCTGTTTTTTCGGCCTCTTCCGCCGTTCAGATAATAGGTGCCGCTAATTCCTTCCAGGGAGCTCTTTTTCAGGACAATATTAATGATACCTGCATTTCCAGCAGCATCATATTTGGAAGAAGGGTTGGCAATAATTTCAATATTTTTCACTAAAGTAGAATTGGTAGAGCGCAGCAGGTTAGCAAGCTCCTTAGTCGACAGGGAGCTCAGTTTACCATTAATCATGACACTGACTCCTCTCTTACCGCGTAACGATAATTCGCCTTCCTGCGAAACCACTACACCTGGTGTTTTACCCAACAATTCCAATACAGTAGTTCCATCGGATAGGACACTGTTTTCTACATTAAAAATCATCTTATCGGCTTTCTGCTGAAAGACTGCTTTGTTTCCTTTGATAACGATACCGCTAATTTCTGAAGTTTTTTCTGTCTGCAAAGAGTCGTTTTGGCTTTCCGTTTGTCCGTAGGCATTCAGGCTCGCCATTAAAGGTAGCCATATATAGTGTTTCTTCATGATAATGGATTTAGGTTGTTGTTTTCTTTTTATTTCTTCGGCCCCACCAGATCATAAATCCGGTTACCGGCAATGAGGCGCAGAATAGACTCATGATAAAAGCCAGTATTTTGCCGGGCATTCCGAAGAAGGCTCCCACATGCAAGTCATAGGTAGCATCTGTAGCCCTTTCAGCCATAGGTTTGTCTTCGTGAGGACGGCTAAAGAGAATCTTCCCCGAATGTTCATCGAAGATCATCATGGAAGATTCGGCATAGGTGAATTCTTTTTCCTTGATCCAGATGCTTAGGTTATCGTGTTGGTGATCTGCCTCAGCATGATCTTCCAGATCAATTCCAAAGGAATAGGCTTTCGGGTAATGGGTTTTTACCTGTTCTATGATGCGGTCTATCGTTGTTGTAGTTTCCACAGATTCCGGAGCGGTAGTTTTGTACTGGCTGTAATCCGGAGTTGCAGAGGAAAAGCCGTTCAGTAATGCATATAACCACAGTTGGGTAATACGGAACGAATACATAATCCCGGTAATGGCTACAACAATGGCCAGAAAGGAAGAATAAAAGCCAAGGATGTTGTGTACATCATAGTTTTTGCGTCGCCAGCCTTTTACCTTTTCCCAACGGAACCATAGGCGCTGTTTGCTCATCTTTTTATTCTTCGGCCACCACAGGATAATCCCGGTAATCAGCATGATCACAAAGATAATCGTGGAGACCCCCACAATAGTACCTCCAACTTTATTGCTCAGCAAGAGTGAACGGTGCAGGATCATGCAGATAAAGAAAGGATTGTTTTTTACATCGTATATCTCAAGGACTTTTCCGGTATATTGGTTTACATAAACGTTTTTATAGATAATAAAAGTATTGAAGTGGTTCCAGCCATCCCGGTTAACTTTAAGAAGACTGAATTGGTAGGAGCGGGCAGGGTCTATAGGAATGGTAACCTCCTCTGTTTTTACGATCTCATTTTTCAACTGGGTATTGACCAGGTCTTTTAGCTCTCGGATAGGGATAGGCTTCTTATGCTGAATATCTTTTTCCCCATGGAAGGTATGTTCCTTACGCAATGCAGCCGTAATATCTTCATTGAAAACAAAAAAAGCCCCTGACAGAGAAACAATCAGTACAATAATGCCGGAAAGCAGGCCAAGCCACAGATGAGCTTTCAGAATATATTTTTTGAAGGTTCCCTTTGACTTCTTTTTACCGGTCTGCTGCATTTCTATTGTTATTTAGTCTTATTAAAAATAAATGAACTGCAAATATAGCTTTATTTGTATAATTCCAAACATTGGGAAAGCGTTATTTCACCTGAAAAACCTGATTTTTATTAGGATTTAAGAGGTTTGATCATACAACAGGGGCGATTAATTTCTAAAAGGAGAGATTAAAGGACGACAATGTGTGTATCTACGTAAGTGCGAAAAAGAAGTTTTTTGTAATTCATAGATATATTGTATTCCCTACTACAGAAGTCTATAACTTTTAAATTATTTATTTAGAAGTTAGGGCTTTTGCCTGTTAATAGATTGATAAAAACTGAAGCAGCTGCTACTCAATTTTAAGGACTGTGAACATTTTGTAACAGCTGCCCAGTCATTACATACATTACATTTGATACACAAACTTAACAAAGACTTAGAGAGTTGGGAGTATACAAATCATTCAGGAACTTGCTGGTTTTGTTACCACCGGAAGTTTATCATACGACTTATCTTAATTTTCTTTTCAGATAATAATAACGGTATAAAATACTGTCACTCCAGACTATAAAAAGAAGAAATCCGGAGGTAAATAATAAAGTCTTTATATAGAATACTTTGTATAATAGTCCGCCTATAATACATCCACAGAAAAAGCATAGGATAATGGCAAGTTTCAAAAAAATGCTTTTTTTAATCTGCCGATGTCTTATACCTACGTTCTTAAAAAACAGTTGTGATAGGTCAATTCCCAGATCAGTAAATAAACCTGTAAGATGAGTTGTTCGCACTACCGACAGAGATACTCTGGTAACCAAAGAGTTTTGGATTCCCATTGCAAAAAGAAGTATGTAAGCAATACTATCCTGTGAACTGATAAGCTTCATTTCTTTAAAACCCGATAATCCTACAAAGGTGAGAAGTCCGGTTTCTATGAGAATAGGAACCAGATGCGGGCGCTTTTTATTATGAGCTGATAAAAATTCAACAATAAAGCTGGAGATAAAAGAGCCCATTAGGAAAAAGAATATAAAAAGCAGATATATAAAAGCCGGGAGGTGTTTTTTAAATAATATTTCCTCGGAAAAAAAAGCAAAGTGTCCCGTTATATTGGTAGTGAGGATCTTTACAGATAATACCCCTACAATATTTACTGTACCCGCTACAAAAGAAAGAGCTGATGCAAGTTTTAAATTATGGAAATAGGTTCTTCTTTTCCCTTTATGCCGAAACATCTGTTCTGTATTATTTAAAAATAAAAGCCTTCAATTTTGGAAAGAAGCATCATTATATTTAAGCTCATTTCTCTAAGAAAAAAGTATTACTACAAAAAAGATTGTAGTAATACTCCCAAAAAAATATATAATATCCAGACCGCATATCATGGGCAATACTGCCTTAATTGCTGATTTGTCAGTTGTGTAATCAGAAGGTCTATAGAATCTTAGTGATCTATCTGCTTTCTGAATTGGGGTAACCTGCTGTCATTAGACAGGCACCATTCATTTCGGAATTGATTATACTGTTTTCTTCCAGAAGTTCAGTAATCCATTACAGTCGGTACCAACGATGTCAAAACTGCTAGGAATCTCATCCCATTTACTCCAATACGTAACCAGGCGGGTTCCTACAGGAGTTTTATCAAGTTGTTCTTTTACATAGTCGGAATAAGCATAATATAGATCTTTCTCCGGCATTACCGTATTGTCGATTAAACATGTGGTATCTATGTTTTCATAAAAAGAATTAAAAAAGTAGAAGGCATCATAATCCAAAAAGGAAATTTCATTGATATTGGCATGGATAAACTCTACGTTATTGATTTTGTTACGGGAAGCTATTTTTTTTGAGATCTTAGTGAG
Source organism: Chryseobacterium sp. KMC2 (assembly GCF_016756935.1). NCBI lineage: Bacteria > Pseudomonadati > Bacteroidota > Flavobacteriia > Flavobacteriales > Weeksellaceae > Chryseobacterium > Chryseobacterium sp. KMC2. The sequence goes on along the minus strand of NZ_JAESIT010000014.1, from coordinate 42,175 downwards.
GGAAGCTCTTTGTTCGACACCGAAAAACATCCCTTTGGTAGAGGCTGCTCCCACCAGGCAAAACTTTCCGACACCGGCACCAATATCCAAGATTTTAGTATCAGGCTTCTGAGCGAGATATTCGGCGGCCAGTCTGGCAACAGCAATGGGGGTCCAATGACGGCTTGCCAGCTCTTTTATATGACTAGGGTAAAGTTCATTAAAAGTGCTGTCTTTAACATCAAGATTTAATTTGAGATCATTAAAAATCATTTGATAAGTTGAATATATTCTTTATTAGTCAAAAACTCACTGGTGCAAATATCGGCTGAAATACTTAAAAACCAATAGCTATAAGGAGCTATATTGATATGTGAAGGATTTTCGTTCAGCATGATATTGACATCTGTAATGGTAAATTCATTGGGTAAAATAAGGGGGAACGTTTTGTGAGTTCCATAAACAAAGCCCCATGTTTTTTTTTCTTCTATGGTATTTTCCTCCAGATTGAATTCAATGAGATTGATCTCACCTATTTCCTTCTGGGCAAAATCGGTAATGCCTATGCAAAAATCATACAATCCTATTTTTCTAAGCCATAAGTGATTTTCAGTATAATAAAGATTTTTAGGAATAAGCATAGGAATCAAATCTATTTTTTATGAATGCTATTTCTTTGTGATCAGGTTTTCCATTATTGACCAATCAAGGAGGCATAGGACTTGGCTCTCAGTAATCCCTCTGTATCAAAAATATTTTCGATTCTGATTTTGATCATCCAGCCTTCTCCGTAGGGATCCGTATTCACAAGTTCCGGGTTAGCTTCCAGTTTGGGATTAATCTCCAGTATTTCTCCGGGAACAGGCAGGAAAAGGTCTGATACGGTTTTTACGGCTTCCACACTTCCAAATACCTCATGCTGTTTTAAATTTTCCCCCAGGGTCTCGATTTCAATATAAACAATATCACCTAATTCATGTTGCGCAAAATCGGTAATTCCAATATAGGCTGTATTATTTTCTAATCTTACCCATTCATGGTCCTCCGTATACAAGAGGTTTTCAGGAATCTTCATTTTTTTATAATTCTTTATTTAATTGATGTATTCAGCAGGACTGGCCCTCTGTCTAAATTTCATAGCCTGCAAAAGACTTTATTTGTGTTCTTAGTAGGATATGTTAAAGTCAATTTAATTGCTTGTGTAAAAGTAGATCGTTTAGCTGAGACTTACGATGATCTAGATCGTTATAAAATTTGATTTAAGTCAAATTGTATAGCTGAAAATTGCGTAATTTTGTTGTAACCTATGATTTCAAAATTTATCTTTAATAATCAATACCTTTTTGACGAACTGCCGGACAGTGATAAAGAACTGCTTCAGGGCGTGATGCAGAATAGGAATTATCGCAAAAATGATGCGATATTTACTGATGGAACTATACCCAGTGGTATTTTTTATTTAAAAGCAGGAAAAGTAAAAAAGTATAAAGTAGATAATGAGGGGAGGGAGCAGATCATTTATATTTACAATTCAGGGGAGTTTTTCGGGTATTCAGCTATTTTGAGCAATGAATGCTATGGAGATACCACACAGGCTCTTGAGAATTCGATCATCTCATTTATTTCAAAAGAAGACTTTCTCAAGTTACTTGATACTTCCGTAGTATTTTCAAGATTGCTTTTAAGAAGCCTAAGCCATGAGTTTAGTGTGATGGCAAACTTGATGACGGTATTGTCACAACGCACAGTCAGAGAAAGGGTAGCCCTCAGCCTCCTTATTCTGCATAATAAATATACAGGGAGCGGAACAGAGGACCCTGTATTCATTACCCTGTCCCGTGCAGACTTAGCCAATATGGCTGGTACGGCAAATGAAACATTGGCCCGCATACTTCATGATTTTAAAAAAGATCAGCTTATCTTAATGGAAGGCCGGAAAATACAGGTACTCAATTTTAAAATGCTGACACAGATAGCCAATTTCATGTAAATGATTCCAAAAATTAATTACAGGCTTTGATTTTGTCTTACCTAATGTAGATAAAACTGAAACAGCTGCCAAGAGTGGCGCATAATAAAATTTTCCTTGACAGTTGCTCAGCTTTTAAGAAAACTCAATTAACAAATGTAATTAAGATTAGCTTGGTTAGAGATTCATATATTATCTAGTCGCTTGCCTGTTTTATTAGAGAATCAGCTTATTAAAACTGATGAAAAGCCAATTTAATCCGGGATTCTAAAACCAAGAAGCAAAAGAAGTCCAGCTGCACAATCCCTTCATTTCTCCTTTTGCTCTTGAACCCTAGTTTGTAATAATGTATAAATAGTATAGAAAAACTACAGGATAAAGGTAAGCGACTACTGGCTGCTGGAGTAGATATATTTTATTGCTTTGCTTGCCATTTTTATAAAGCCTGAAATTTTTTATGTGATTTTGTTTTAGAATTTAGTAGAAGAAGATATTGTAAATATTGGATTATAAATGATTTATATAACAGGATGAATAATTTGGCGTATGTATTATCATGTGACGTATGATATTTTTGCATCCTTTATAGTAAAGCACTTTTTATGAAAATTTATACTTTTAAAAGCATGCTAATGCTTAGTCTTGGAACTTTCTTTATTTCACTTCAAGCCCAGACATCCCCCAATTTAGAATTTGCTGTCCATTCCGGTGTTCAGAATCCTCAAGGTAATGGCCCGGTGTATACTGCTTCGGTGAATTTTGTTAAAAATGTGGATAATCCTTCAGGTACTTCTTATGCTATATATCACCCTGATCTTAAGGTCGATTTCGCTTTATCAAATCAGCAGTATAGCTCAGCGGTAATAATGGGGTACAATATCAACAATACCAGTATTCCTGTTTTTCCCAAGATCAATTATATTGGCAGTCCGAATAATAGTGATTTTACTGCTTCGGGGGCACCTACGGGAAAGGGGATCAATGTAAAAACTAATAATGGGGTCTCTCTTTTTTACAATACTTCTGTTTTAGGAGGAAAATCAACTCTTGGAGTATATCAAATGGCTGATCTTACTATTAATTTTAACCGCCCGGTTGATAATCCTGTTCTGCATATCGGAGCTATGGGCGCATTTCAGGATCAGATGGGAATGGCGGGTGGTTTTGATTTTGTAGACGCTAATGTACCTGTCTCATTCACACGGCTATCAGGCAACAACGCTAATTTTTCCGTGACAGCAATAAGTATGAAAAATTCATCAGCTCATCCAAATGATGTTGGATATGAGTCTGCTTCCGGCTCTGTTCTTATAAAGGGCAAAGGAATTACTTATATAAAATTGAGAATGTCAGTAAGAGGAGATGGGGGTGAAGCTTCATGGAAGGTGGGATCCGGAGATTTGATTACCATGGGAATTTCTGTTTTGGAAAGTGATCTTGCCATTATCAATGCCATAGATAACAGTTCCCCCCACATTAATGATATAGTAACATTGACCATAAAGGCTAAAAATAACGGAGTATCAAACAACACAGGAGTTGTTGTCAGCAGCCTGCTTCCTGATGGATATTTAGTAATAAACGCTTCTGCAGGCTCAGGAAGTTATGATACAAATACCGGGCTTTGGAATATAGGCGTTCTCAATGATAATGAAGAAAAAGTTCTTGTTATCCATGCTAAGGTTAAAAATGTAGGGTCTTATACGGTAAACTCTTCTATTTCAGGAGAACTCCGAGATCCTCAGGAAGGTAATAATACCGCATCAATTACTCCCATGATATCTGGAAAAGGAGTTTGTTATAATGATCCCAATATAAACAGTGTGGGTACAGATTCCAAATTTGGAATAACGCTGTTAAAGAGAGCAGGAATAACAGGGGATAACTGGCCTATGATCAGGAAGTCAGCTCATATGGTTCTTGAGTCTGATACCAAAGGTTTTGTGATTACACGTATGGCAAAATCAGATTTAAATAAAATCGTTGTACCCGTTGAAGGGATGATGGTATATGACACAACAGATAAATGCCTGAAAATATACTCAGATGACCTATGGAGTTGTTTCTCGACACCAACTTGTCCGTGATAATACTTATAAATTCTATATTTTTTAGAGCATGAAATACAGGAGTAGAGTAGATATAAGGGTTGAAAGAATACAATGCGCGACAGGTATTTTTAAAATATGAATTTTGCAGTTAGGTCATGTTCATCAATAGATTTAAGATCTGAGAAGCTTTTGGATTTCTTTCTGGTAGTTTGTATTGCGTTTTCTTATTTTCAAAGACATTAGAGTAAGCAGGGTGAGAACAATTAACCCTGCTATCACTGAAGTGGCAATCAGATAATTGTAGTGAGAGATTATTTCCCGGTTTTTTTTCTGTGTTTCTATGATATGGGCATCAATGGCATGGTCAATAGAACTGAGTTCACGCTGTTCTCTTTTATAACGGGTTTCAATATACTTTCTGCTGAATTGCTGATACTGATCCTGTTCTCCCATAGCCAGATAATTATCGGCCATATCTTTATAAATACCTTCATTGAGGGTAAGGTCTCCTGATTCTTTTCCCAGCTCCTGTGCCTTGATCAGCAGTTCCAGTGCAGCTTGGTTCTGGTGTTTTTGCTTATGTACTTCGGCCATACCTTTTAAGGCAAAAGCTTCCAGACTTTTAGCTTTAATCAGACCGGCAAAATCCATTGATTTTATGAATGCCTGTTCTGCTTTTTCGCGCTGGTTGAGACTGAGATAACAGTATCCGATATTATAATACATAATACTCTGATTAAAGTAAGTCGTCTTTTTTTGTTTTACCTTTTCAAAATTTTTTACAGCAATTATAAACTCTTGAAGTGCAATTTCAGGATTGGATTGGCTTTTATAAATCATTCCCCGTAAAGCATAGCTTCTGGCCGTTTCAAAATATTTAAAAGAAAGGCCTTCAGGAAATTGAGCCAGATATTCGTCTGCTTCATCCAAAGTCTCAAGGCTTTTACTGTAGAGTTCCATCTGCTGGAATTGAATGGCCGCCAAAATAAAGAAGCTGGTTTGTACCTTAAGATCGCTGGTCTTCCGTACCAGTTCCCTTGCCTTTAGAATATGCCGCAGCGATTCATCAAAATTTCTTTTGGCTATTTCTGCAGTAGACAGAAGCAGATAGATTTTGATGGATTTATTGATGTCCTTTTCTTTTTGAAGTAGCTTTTTTCCTATACCGATTGCATTATCTGGATTATTGTAAATCTCCTGATTGGCTTTTTTGAGCAGGGAATCATCAGAAATCTTCTGTCCAAAGGCAGGAACCTGGCAGAGCAGTATGATAAGCAGCAGAATTCGGGTACTTAATTTCATGATCTTTTATTTTTAATGATTTCCTGGATATAGGTATTGGGAGACATTCCTGTTACAGATTTAAAAACATTGGTAAATGCACCATGTGAAGAGAATCCTGAATGTTCTGCAAGGTAACTTACCTTGTAATTCAGATAGGCAGGATCAGTCTTTAGGAGATGGGCAACGTGATTAATTCGCAGTTCATTAATATAGGCATTGAAATTTTTCTCTTTATGGGTGTTAATGACCTCTGAAAGGTACTTTGTATTGATCCCAGTCTGGGCAGAAAGAACTGAAATTGACATGTTTCTGTTCAGGTAACTATCTGTCTCTTCCCATTCTTTCAATTTTTGAAGAATTTCATCTTCCTTTTCTTTAGAAATCTTTGAAGAATCTTTTTCCTGATTTTTATTTACCTTTTGAATTTCGGTTTTTGGAGCCTGTATTGCATTTTCTCTTTCTTTGAGATTCTCGAAAAATCCAAGTTGCTTTTTCAGATCTTTATTTTTGCCTGATTCATATACAAAGTAAACTGCGGTCGCTAAAATAAGAAACAGAATAAGGGTGACTGTAAGTCTGAGCTGGCTGAGTTTTCTTTGCCTCTGAAACTCAATGTTCTTACGATGATAGGTTTCAACCAACTTTACAATAGACTGAATTCCTTCTTTCTTGCTGGAATCTATCTTCGTTTTCTGATCTGTATACAGGTTATTGTAATAATGGTATTTTTCATCATTATTGAGGGCCAGATAATTTTTGGAATACAGTTCATAAAAAATGACTTTAATATCATGGTAAGGGAGTTTTTCAATTTTTGAAAACCCTTGATCAAGGTATTTCACAGCTGTAGCATACTCTTCTTTTATGAAAAAATAGCGAGACATGCTTTCATGGGCAAATGCAGCAAGGAAAGCATTATCTCCATGGTTTTCTATATCCTGTATGACGGTATCCAACAGTTTTTTTGATTCTTCCAGTTTGTTCAGCTTCATCAGAAAAGTAGCGCGAAAGATGATGTTTTCCTGTCCTAAAATCCGTTTTTCCTCATTATGGCCATCGAAATGCAAATACTGGTCGCTTTTATCAAGATACTGCAGAGCTACTTCATAATTCCGGGTAACTCCAGCATTGATAGCCTGTAGCTGAAAAAGCTTTGCAAGAGTCATTCTTTCCTTCAGATGACTGCTTTTTAAAAGCTCACGATCGGCAAGTATCCGGGCAATGATTTTTTTTGATTGATCATATAACCCTAAATTCTGATACTGATCAGCCAGGTTATAATCCCCGAACAGCTGAATGAAATGAGAGGCTTTTTCTTTTTGGCCACCCTCTTCTTTTTGGTTGGATATATTAACTGCCTGAACATAATTTCCCTGAAGGGCGTAAGCCTGAGAAATGATCTTCCTGAGGATTATTTTATGTTCCGGATTTTTATCACTAATCAAAAGACTTTGTGAATAGCTGATGCACTCATCCGGATTTTGATATAATTTCTGAAAAGCTTTATCTGTTGAAATACTAAAATCAGGACCGGACTGTCCGGGTATAAAAATTGAAAACAACAATATGAAAAATAATATCCAGGTATTACTTTTCAGTATTTTTTGTGGCAGATCGTTTCTGTTGTATTGATTTTCCTTTGGTATCCCCGGCATCTGCCTGTTTTAAATGTCATTTTTTAATCGCTTGATTGTTAACTGTATACATTTTTAATTCTTGTAAAATGTATGAATTATGCAAGCTAATTTCTTTATCCGGGGCAAATATAACGCTAATATTGTTTAAACCTTTAAGTTGATTAAAAATATTAGACTTATTTGAAGATTTTAGTGAAATTATGATACTTATTAAGTGTTATAGCTAAAAAAAATAATGATGCTTCTACAATGTTTTGATAAATACATAAACTATAGAATGTAAAGGATTCGGGTTCTCTATGGAGGCACAACCGGGATACAATGATATAGGTAAGATCATATGGATGATCATGAAATTCTTCAACAATCGATACTATTCTTAACTCTAAAAAATAAAAAATGAAAAAGCATTACCTATTATGGATGATTTTACTTATTCCGTTTTTACAATTGAATGGGCAGACGTACTGTGTGCCGGTTGCAGGAACATCCTCCACCTATTATTTGAAAAATGCCATTTTTTCGGATCAGGGAGCTTTGTATTATGATGCCGCTGCCTATCAGGCTTATGTAGACAATTCTGCAGGCAATACCGTAACCTCATATCCGGGAGGTACCGTGAAAGTACATCTGGAATTAGCAGGAGGAGGAACCAAATCTTTGGTCTGGGTAGACTGGAATGCCAACGGGGACTTTAATGATTTCTATGAAAACCCAATAGGAACGTCTCCTTATTCGGTTGTAGATGACCAATTCTTTATTCCCCCGTCACAGGCGCCGGGAATTTACAGAATACGGGTACAGACCGGAACAAATCTTACGACCTCACCAAACCCTTGCGGGCCTAATTCCGGTAATAATGGTAACTTTGTAGACTTCAGTTTAAAAATTGAAGCTGCTGCCCCTACATGCTTCGTTCCTTCCACTCTTATTTCAGGTAATACCACCACCAATACAGCTGCTGTTTCCTGGATGTCTCCTTCTACAGCACCGGGAAATGGTTATGAATATTATTACACCTCTTCTCCATTGGTTCCGGATGCTTCTACGGCAGCATCAGGAACAAGTACATCAACTTCGGCTTCTATCAGTGGATTAGCTCCGTTTACGACCTATTATTACTATGTAAGATCGGTTTGCAGCACATCCAATAAAAGTGCATGGTCTTTAAGAGGAACATTTAAAACAAAGTGCAATCCTATGACCTATATGTTTGAAGATTTTGAAAATGCTACAACAGGAACGTTTTATAATTTGGATTGTTGGGATAAAATTATATTAGGAAATGGCTATCAGGCTGTTACTTCAGGAAGTGGAGTTGGTAATTCAAAAGGGATGTATCAGAGTGCTAACGGTGCAGCCAATATTGTGATTGCTGTGCTTCCTGCTTTCAGCAATGTGAATGCCGGAACTCATTGGCTAAGATTTAAGGGCAGATATGCCGGATCCACACAAGGTCCTTTGGATATAGGCTATGTAACCAATGATACAGATGCATCTTCGTTTGTGAATATCCAATCTGTAAATATGGTCAGCAGTGTATTTGATGGCTATGAATATTCGGTAGTTATTCCCAATACAGTTCCTGCTAATGCCAGATTAGCAATAAGACATGGGGGAACACCCTCAAACAGTTATTATCTGGATAATATCTACTGGGAGCCTAAACCTAGCTGTATGGCCCCGTCCAATGTTGTTTTATCCGGTGCTACAAGTGCATCTGTCAGTATTGCTTGGACAGCTTCAGCATCTGCTCCCGCGTCAGGATATGATGTGTATTACAGCACAAGTAATACGCCTCCGACTTCTTCTACCATACCTAATCTAACAGCAGTAACAGCAAATCCTTATATAGTATCAGGACTTAACGCTGCAACAACCTATTATTTCTGGGTTAGAGCAAGATGCAGTGCAACAGATCAAAGTGCATGGACAAATATAGCTTCCGTATTGACACTTTGTGCTCCTCAAACATCACTTTTTGAAAATTTTGATTCTTATAATTCCGGATATATTACAAATGCGCCTTGTTGGGGAAGATTGGTAACGGGATCGGGAAATGTAAATATAAACGGAACAGGAGCCTATTCAGGAACGAAACATATTATACAAAGGCCTATCACAGGATCTTCCATGGCTATTTTACCTGAACTGAGCAATATAAGTGGAGGAACCCATTCATTAAGATTCAGAGCATACTGCAGTACCAATGCGGGGATAATGCATATCGGTTATGTCACCGATCCAACGAATATCGCTTCATTTGTATTGATCCAGGATGTAAATATTACCAATACATCTTACGCAGAAGGAAACGAGTACAGTATAGCGGTTCCCAATACGGTTCCTGCTACTGCTAGACTTGCTATATTGACTGATGGTGCCAATCTTAATTATTATTATGATGATATATCCTGGGCTCCTACTGCGCCTTTGGGAGTGAATGAAATAGCAGCAAAACATGATATCATTATATATCCTAATCCATTTACAGACCGTATTAGCATCTCTGGAGAAATACCATTAGAGTCTGTTTTGGTATTTGATGCTTCTGGGAAGATGGTAAAAGAAATAAAATCTTCAGAAAGAACCGTTTCATTACATGAGCTTCAGTCAGGCATGTATATGATCCGATTAATCATGAAAAATGGTATTTCCAAAACTATAAAAGCAGTTAAAAAGTAAATATGTTGTCTGCCATTCATCAAGCGGTGGAACTTTTTTCACCGCTTATGAGGCAGCTTTATTCATGATCTTCTGTGACAGTATTATAAATTTTATTTCTCTCTTTGTATCGTTCAAATACATTATACTTCTATAACCAGAGGGATATTGACCCTTATTGCCTGAGAACTTCTGTTTTCTCTGATCAAGAGACAGATATGATAAGAGTATTTACTCCCAAACCATAAGCGGATCTCTGCGATAATAAACGTCGAAACCATTCCATCCCTTTTATGGCAGGCTTTCATCTTGATTATCAGTGTTTACTCTTAATGCTGAAAACATTCGGAAAGATGATTAAGAGCGAAACCCATCCTTTCTTATAAAACAAAAATATTTATGATCCCTAAAGAAATATTCCATTATATAAAGCAATGGCTACACCTTTCAAAGAAGCTCTTGTTTAGCTTTTTATTACTCCTCTTTGCCAGCAATGATCTTTTTTCGCAAAGGGATACCGAACATTGGTTTGCTCCGATGAAACAAAGTTATTTTACGGATACCAACAAGCAGGCCTTATTTTTATCAACGGATTCTATCGTTCCGTTTCCAGTAAATATCTATAATAACAATACACTTTTAGGAACAGTGACAATCAGTAAAGGAAGTCCTGTTTCCTATGATGTTTCTAAGGATTTAATGATGACAAGTGCCCAGTCGGGAGCGTTTAGTGTCACTACCAGAGGACTTTATGTAAAAGGAGATAAGCCCTTTTTTTGTACATTCAGGTTCTCCGTTGATAAGCATGGTGAAATTTTGACCTCTAAAGGTAAGGCCGGAATTGGAACCCGGTTTTATACAGCATACGCTCCATTATCGGTTACCAATCCTAGCTTTAACTTTACCTGTGGTGTATTGGCTACAGAAGATCATACAAGTGTAACGGTATCAGGCTACAGTCCGACAGTTCAGTTTTCCAATGGAACCACGGGATCAGGTAATTCCACCATAACTTTTACATTACATAAGGGACAGTCCTATATTATAGAAGGAAATGGAAGCATAGCGTCTAATTTAAGTGGTTTTATCGGAGCCAAAATAGTTGCTGATAAACCGATTTCCGTCACTAATGGAAATTTTAACGGGCAACATACATTGATTGGCAATGGAGCAGGAGGGCTTGATATTTACATGGATCAATCTATACCTGTAGAACGATTAGGTGAAGAATATATACTGATGAAAGGAATGGCTCCTCTTTCTTATGAGCTGGAAGGGGCTGTGGTTGTCGCTACAGAAAATAATACCCAAGTCTATGTAAATGATGAAACGACTCCGATTGCGACACTGGATGAAGGGCAGTTTTACCGCATTGGATCTACATCATTTATCAGTCAGAATTTTAGCGGTCATTATAATATGCGGATCAGAAGTACCCGGAAAATTTATGTCTATCAGCTCATGTCGGGAGGTGGTTCAGGAACGTATTATAACACAGGAGGAGCCAATTATATTCCACCAATTAACTGTTTTCTTCCTAAAAAAATTGATGAAATAGGGCTCATTAATACCTTGCCTTATTTCACGGCTATTGATCCCAAAGTCAGGCTCAATATCATCACCGAATCCGGAGCAACGGTATCTGTGAACGGAACAACATTGTCAGGAATTCAGGGGCCTTATCCTGTAACAGGAAATCCAAATTGGTCTACTTATTCCCTGGAGAATGTCACGGGGAATATTACTGTACAATCTACAAAAGCCATTACTGCTGGTATTGCCGCAGGCCATGAAGCTGTAGGTTATGGTGGATATTTCGCGGGATTTTCTTCTATTCCTGTTATTGCCAAAAAAAACGGGAATTGCATTCCGGGAATGGTTCTGGAAGTGGATGATAGCTATATTTCTTACCAATGGAATTTCAATGGAACCCCTATTCCGGGAGCAACATCCAATACCTACACTCCAACCCAAGCAGGAAATTATACGGTAACCGTTTCGGTGGGAGGAAGCTGCCCTCCGGTAACAACTCCTGTATTTGAAGTGATAATGCCTCCTCATCAGCCTTCTTTGCTTGCCGACAAGGTAATTTGTTTTGATGAAACGACAATACTGGATGCCGGACCGGGATTTCAGTCATATGAGTGGAGTACAGGAGCTACCACCCAATCTATTTCCAATGTGGGTGTCGGAAATTATTGGGTTATTCTGCAATATAACGGCTGTTTCAGCAGACATGAGGTGTCTGTAACCTCAGCTCCGAAACCGGTGATCAAGAATATTGATATTGATAATAAAAGAGCTACTCTCACGGTAATTGGAGGAACACCTCCTTATAGGTACTCCACAGATAATATCAACTGGCAGAACTCCAATGTATTTACCAATATTCCTAATGGGCAGCAGAAGTTTTATGTTAAAGATGTTTACAACTGTAACCCCATAGAGGTAGAAATGACCGTGGTCAATATCATTAATGCTATTACTCCGAATGGAGACAACATTAATGATACGGTTTCCTACTCAGAACTTCGCTACAAGAAAGATCTTTCTTTTACCGTGTTTGACCGCTATGGAAATAATGTCTTTAAAGGTACAGCCTTCAACAACTATACTTGGGATGGACTGTTCAGTAATAAGAAAATAGCCTCCGGAACATATTGGTATGTCATCTCGTGGAAAGAACCCAATTTGCCCAATACAGTTATTAAATATACCGGCTGGATCTTGGTGAAAAACTGGGAATAGCCTCTGAAAAAATATAACTAGTAATACCTGCAATATTAACAACAAAAGGCTTATTAAACGGCCGTTATGTTTTGCTTAATTTAAAAATCTCCTTATAATTTATGAAAAGGATCTTATTTATTTTTATGTTGCTTTTATCTCTGTCCATTCAGGCACAGAGAGATACGGATCATTGGTTTGCCCCTATGGCGGGAAGTCTTGCGAACGGCAGTCCCAGACAGGCTTTATATCTATCCACGGATAGTACTGTTCCCTTTCCCGTTACCATTTACAATAATAATGCGGCCATAGGAACCGTTACCATCAGTAAAGGAAGCCCTCAGACATTTGACGTTCCTATCAATCTCATGTTAGGTCAAAATCCGGCTGATGCCATGAGTGTAAAAACCAGAGGCCTATACCTCCATGGTGATCTTCCGTTTTTTGCAACCTATAGGTTTTCAGAAGTCAATCATGGTGAAATTCTGACCTCTAAAGGTAAAGCCGGAATCGGGACTACATTTTATGCAGTGTATGCTCCGCTGATGAATAACACCAATACATTGAATTTTACGTGTGGTATTCTGGCAACTGAAGATAATACGCAGGTTAAAGTTTCAGGATACGATATGACCACATGGTTTATCAATAATTTTAATGGGCTTACACAGCCTACCATTAGCATTACCTTAAATAAAGGCCAGTCATATATATTTTCGGGTGTTGCTACCAGACCGGGAAATAAAGACGGATTTATAGGGGCCAAAATAGAAGCTACAAAACCTGTTTCTGTTACTAATGGAAATTTTCGTGGCCAGTTCGGGCTTGCTCCGCCTTATAATGGGGAAGATATCATTATGGATCAGTCGGTTCCAGTTGAACGTCTGGGAAATGAATTTGTCCTGATCAAGGGAATGGGAAATCTTACTCCGGAAATTGAAGGGGCTATTATTGTAGCCCCTGAAAACGATACCAAGATCTGGCTGAATGATAATCCAGCACCTGTGGCTACATTAAATGAAGGAGAATATTACCGTGTAAAGGCCTCCAATTATGTGGTAAACGGCCCTTCTCATCTTAATATGTATATCAAAACAAGTAAAAATGTCTATACCTATCAGCTTTTATCCGGTACGGCAGATAATGATGCTACGGAAGGATTTAATTATATCCCACCTTTAAATTGTTTTCTGCCTAAAATCATCGATGAAATAGGAAAAATAGATGAGTTCCCTTACTCAACTGTTTTTAATCCTCCGCTTTTTGTAAAACTTAATATTCTTACCCAGACAGGAGCCAGTGTAACGGTGAATGGTGTTGCACCAACTGCTGCACAAGGACCTTTCCCTGTTACAGGAACTTCAAACTGGGTTTCATATACAATTCCCAATATCACGGGAAATGTTACCGTAAATTCCACAAATGCAGTGACAGCAGGAATTGCAGGAGGAAGTGGGAATTTAGGCTATGGAGGATATTTTGCAGGATTCAGCTCTGTTCCGGTCATCAGTAAATCTGTAGGAGAGTGTGCTCCGGGAATTGTTTTACAGGTTGAAAGCGGGTTCAACCATTATCAGTGGAATATGAACGGGAACCCTATTCCGGGAGCCAACTCCCATACTTTTTCTCCTACACAGGGTGGAAATTATACAGTATCTATCACTAAGGAAAACTGTGTATACACCACATATCCCTACAAAGTCTATTCTTGTCTGGTAAATACTGTAAAGTCACTAAACGCCTGTGGCGCCGGAATGCCTACGCTGATTACCCCGACATTCAGTAATTCGACACAGATTCCTGTTCCGGGAAGTGTACAGATTATAATACCTCCGGCCAACGGTACGTTAACAATAGCTCCTGCTACAGGTTTATTGACCTATACAGCCAATGCAGGGACAACAACTGATACGTTTACCTATAAATTTTGTGGAAACGATCCTGAATTTACAGATTGTGAGCAGGTAAAAGTGAATGTTACCGTACAGCCTTTGGTCCTTACAGATGCTATAGTAAGTGCCTGCAATATTAATGGATCAGGTATTTTTGATCTTACCACGGCCAATGTGGGAGGTCCCGCTACAGCCATTAAAAAATATTATCCGACACTGGCAGATTTAAATGCAGGAACCAATGAGATTATTCCTGCAAATGCATACCCATCGGGAGTACCGGCTACCGTTTATGTAAAAGTAACCACATTAGAAGGGTGCACGGCTGATGCGAAAATTACACTCCAGTATTATCGTGGTCCCGATGTGATAGATGCAGTGCTTTCCGGGTGTTTCATTTCCAATTATCCGGGGCAGGGGACGTTTAACCTGACAACGGCCATAGTCACTTCTACCAATCCCGTCACAAAAAAATATTACCCAACACTTAACGATGCACTTAACGGAACCAGCGAAATTACAGCGCCAATGGTCTATGTTTCCCCGAATACAACGGTCTATGTAAAGATCACTACTGGTAACGGGTGTTCTGATTATGCCAAAATAACCCTGAATGTCATTCCACCCAAACCTTCTCTGCTTTTAGTGGATCAGTATATTTGTCCGCTTGCAGTTACCAAATTGGATGCAGGTCCTGGCTATACTTCATATTTGTGGAGTACGGGAGCTACCACACAGGCTATTCAGAATGTACCAGTAGGTGACTATTGGGTGATCCTGACGGCAGATGGCTGCCAGACCAAACAGACTGTGAGTGTCTTTGCATTTCCGAGTCCAAGGATCAAGCGGATTGAGGTGAAAAATAATACGGCGACCATTACGGTAGAGGGAGGAGAATCTCCTTATCAGTATTCCAGAGATGGAATGATATGGCAGAATTCCAATGTATTTACGGATCTTCCACGAGGACGCAATACATTTTATGTAAAAGATTCAAACAACTGTGATCCGGTTCAGGTACAGATTACGGTACCTAATCTTGTCAATGCCATCACCCCAAACAGTGATGGAATCAATGATGATCTGGATTATGGTGAACTGGCATATCTGAAAGATTTGAAATTCAATATATTCAACAGATACGGACAGCTTTTATTCTCCTCAGATAAAAACACCAGCCTGAAATGGAATGGTACCATTGGCGGAACTCCGGTAAGCAGCGGAACGTACTGGTACGAAATAACATGGACTGAACCGGATACCAGGACTCCTATCACTTATTCGGGATGGATTCTTGTAAAAAACAGAAACTAGGAATTTTTATGAATAAAGGGGGTATTATTATAAGTCTGTTTACACTTAGTCACAAAAGATTTTTAAACACTTAAGCTATTTAAATTATATACTTTGAGTACACTGAAGTTTTGTTGAGGTTTTCATCTTATGTGAACTTAATTGTGCGGTATTCTTTTAAACTTTCTAAAGTGTATTAAAGTGTCTAAAAAATAAAAACTTTTATATAGTAATGATGCAGTAGATTGATGTAGAGAAACATTTTTGTTTAGGCAGTGCAAATCTTGATTTGTACTGCCTTTTACATTAATGACAGAAAGTATCATCCGGGCATTTGTGATTGCAGATCTGCTTTTCTCAAAATTTCCCTTTCCCTACAATTTAGTAAGTAAATAGGAAAAATATTTCTTTTTATGAAATTTGTAAAAAAAAGAAATGGAAATTATTAAAACCGTTATTTATTGGGTAGGCTATGCCTATTATCTGTATGTTTTTGGGTATGCTTCTTTGTATAAAGTCTTTCAGAAGACCTCCATGATGCAAAGTATGAAGTCTTTAGGGTTCAATACCCCTTCGACCATTCTTATAGGAGCGTTGGAATTATTAGGAGTAGTGTTGTTGGTGGTAGGCCTGTTTAAACCTCAGTTTAGAAATATAGCAGCGCTGTATTTATTTCCCTTTGCAATAGGAGCTTTCACAGCTCACATGGCTCACAATGAATACAATCATTATTATAATTCTTTACTGATGTGTATTATTTCAGTTGTCTTGCTGGTACTCGATAAGAACTTTAAAATTATGGTCTGAGTAGTAATAAAAAGATCATCTCAAAATTAAGATAGCCTTTTTGTTTGAGCCACGAATGTGCGAATGTCTTATCCGTGTATTCGTGGTTTATAATTCACAGGCTTATTCATCCTGTTTTTCGATGACCTGATCTCCCCAGCGGTCCATCAAGTCAAGGATTTCTTTCAAAGACTTTCCTTTTTCTGTCAGAATGTATTCTACCTTAGGAGGGAAACCTTCATATTCAATCTTTTCTATCAGCGCATCATTTTCAAGCTCTTTTAACTTCGCACTGAGTACCCGCTCGGAAATACCAATAAGCTTTTCTTTAAGTTCAGAATACCGAAGCTTTGGGTAGTTCAGCAGATAGGTAAGGATATTAATTTTCCATCTTCCCCCTATCATGGCTAAAGTAACAGACAGTCCACAATTACTTTTCCAATACATTTCATTGTGATTATTTGTTGAATTTTCTTTTCTGGTGGTCATGGGGATAGCTGCTGGTTTATATTTAAAATCCGGTCAAGTAGAGTGGAGTATACCTGTATTATTAAGCAAATGTACAAAAGGAGATTGAAGTTTGATTATAATTGATGGACAACAAAAACGGTTTATCAATGAATTACACTGCTGAACATAAAACATCTAACGGCCTTCATAACCACTTTGACTGCTTCTTTACCCTGTTTTTTCTAAAAAAAGAGCCCCAATAAAATATTGCGGCTCCTCATTGAAATCAATTATATATATTATAGACTTTTTGAACGGGCTACCGAAATAAGGTAGACAAGGTGTGCAAACATGCTTCGTTTTACAGATTCTATTTTGATATCCCCGGTAGTCTGATTAATGGTAGTTACCAGGTCGGTATTACATTGTCCGGAGAATGATCCGCTTCCCAGATAATTGGCCATGTTGGCGCTAGGATAGGAGATTCTTGGATAATCAGGAGGGATCTGATTGGCTACAGGTGCTGTGCCGGCAAACCCTTTATTGTCGATAAATCGGGCCGACCAGGTTCCTAAGAACTGTCCATTTCCTGTATTAATACCCTGTCCAACTACGATTTGGGTATCCACAGCATTGGTAAAACCAGCACATGAACTGTAGTGATTGACAATAACAGTACATGAAGAGGCATTATCTGAAGGCTGGAAGCACTTTCCTTCATAAATAGTTGACCGCTGTTCAGTAGGGGATGTAGAAGTGTTGAGTATAGCTTTGGGAGAAAAAATTTCTTCAGGGGACATTAGGATTAGAACACCCTGTGCATCTGCCGAAACAATTTTTTTATCAGGATTTGCCAACCCTCTTACTCTTACCTGTCCATTTACATCTAATGTCTGAGTAGGAGTTGTTGTGTTAATTCCCACCTGAGCACTTAAACTTCCATAAAAAGCAAGTGCGGTCAAAAAAATAGTTTTTGTTTTCATGTTATTAAATTAATCTATCTAATTTTTCACTAAGATAGGAAATATATATAATTTAAAATATTAATTATGTAAAAATATATAATACAGTAAGTTAATAACTGGATAATATTTAATTAAGAATAAATTAAACTTACGAGCAAAAGATTAGCTCAAAAATTTTGATCCCTGATATTGTTTGAAAAATATTTGTATTTTAGCCAAAATATGTTGTTTTTTAATAAACATATTGCCTGCTGATTAAAATTCAGACAATTTGAATAAAAAATTAGTAGATTTGCACGAACAAAAAATAATAAATATTAAACACTATTCTTTGTCACAGGATGTTTTCTGAACAAAACGGAAACAGAGAATAACAGGATTTTAGGTTATAAAACTACTGAAACTATGAAGAAATTTTTTTTACTTTTATTAACGGCGTTTTTATTTATCGGTTGTAGCTCTGATGATGACACTATTTATGATTATATAGGAACATGGTCAGGAACTTATGAAGGGAGTGACAAGGGAGTCTGGAATATTGTGGTAGATAATGCCGGAAAAGTGACAGGTACCATGCATTCTGATGTAAATAACGAAAATTATAATATTTCCGGTAATCTAAGTACTTCAGGAGATTTAACTGCAGTAGTAGGGCTTCCGTCAAAAGGAGATTTCAGAGGAACCTTAAATACGGATAAAAAAGGAAATGGAAATTGGTCCAACTCACTTCCCACCCCTGCAAAATCAGGAAGCTGGAAAGGAGAAAAAAAATAAAATAGAAAGTCTGCAGAGCCCTGCAGACTTTTTTATTTACACAAATCCCATATGAGTAATCATGTGGGATTCTTTTTTCAAGGCTACAAAATAGATCAGAAAATCATCCTCTGCAAATTGCTTTTTAAAACTGATCTTTTTCTTATTTTCCAGTATCATATGTTCTTCAGCATATTCAGCAGTGTAATGCTCGAAATCCAGCCTGATCGTTACAATATCAGCCCTATAAGATGGTAAGCTTTCATCCAGGAAAAGAGTCTGATCCCGGATTTCAGCTTTTGAGGATAAATTTTTTGTGTTACCCAACGGAAATCCTCTGAGAAGAGCTTTTCCTTCTTCTGTTTTTAATCCTTCCTTTACAGTTCTTTTACCTCTTTCCGATATGGTGTCAAGGTCTTTAATTTCGGTCATCCGCTTCGCAAACTTCTGGTAGAGGAGGGGATCTCCTGCTTCTTTTATATAGTCGGCCAAACTGGCCCGTATGATTTTTCCGACTTTTGAACAGTGCCCAAATTCTGAACTGTTCTGTCTTACTTTTTCATAAGAAGGGCTCTTTTTAAAAGCCGTTTTATTGAACCCACTTTTCTTCCGAACCACATTTTTGCCGTTCAGATTATAAAAAACCAGGTCACCCACAGCTCCTTTGATCTTGATGAGACTTTCATACGTTGCCATATTGCTATTGCCAAAATTGAATCCAAATATAGGAATAAATAATGGAGATTTAAATTTTAACATATATTTATCATATAGTTGTAGTATAGTTATACCGTAATTAAATTATAAAATGTATATTTGTATATAATTAGTTAATTAAGTAAAAACCAGAGGAGTATGGGACCGGAATTATTTGTAAAAAAACTAAGAATAAAGCAGCTGGCTGTTCTAATGATAGCTTCTGCTATTGTCGTTTCCTGTGGATCATCAAAAAGTGCTTCTGCCCATAAAAAATCAGGATCTAAAACGGTGGCAAAATCTGAAAACCTTAGAAGACTTGATTCTAAATTTGATGGAAAAGTCCCAAGATCGGCGAATGATATCCTGAAAGATGCTGAGAAATATATTGGAACTCCCTATAAATTTGGAGGGAATACTTCTTCCGGATTCGACTGTTCCGGGTTTACGGTAAAAGTATTTGAAGAAAATGCTTTCACCCTTCCAAGAAGATCGTCAGACCAGGCCGATGCCGGGAAAAATATAGATATTACCGATGTTAAACCCGGAGATCTGTTATTTTTTTCAACAGCGGGAGGAAGCAGGGTTTCCCATGTAGGAATTGTTCATGATATTGGACCCGATGGGGAAGTGAAGTTTATCCATGCTTCTACCTCAAAAGGAGTGATTATTTCATCCCTGAACGAAAAATACTGGAATAAAGCCTATCTTCATGCCCAAAGAGTTTTGTAACTCATTATAATTTGTAATGGAGAACAGGACATTTGCTTTTGTTAAAACAGATAAAAAACTGATAAAGCTTTTCTTTAAAGATATTACCATCATTAAAGGATTGGGAAACTATGTTGAAGTCCATACCCTTAACCATAAAAGATATATTTATTACAAAAGCCTTAAGGAACTGATTGACAACTTACCCGATGGGTTTATGAGGGTACACAATTCATATATCGTCAATATCATTAATATAGAATCCTTTGAAGACAATCAGCTGACATGTGGAACATTGAAAATTGCTGTTGCTAAAAGCTATAAAGAATGCCTTACTACTGCTCTCAATACAATGATGCTTTAGATCATCTGGATCATAAAAATGTATAAAGACATACTATTTTTAACCAGTTGAATAATAAAGTTTGTATTCTTTTCCTGTTATTCTAGTTT
The DNA here is from genome assembly GCF_016756935.1 of Chryseobacterium sp. KMC2. Classification (NCBI taxonomy): domain Bacteria; kingdom Pseudomonadati; phylum Bacteroidota; class Flavobacteriia; order Flavobacteriales; family Weeksellaceae; genus Chryseobacterium; species Chryseobacterium sp. KMC2. The sequence goes on along the minus strand of NZ_JAESIT010000014.1, from coordinate 21,865 downwards.
TACAAAAAAAACGTTGAGTATGAATAACAGCAAAGCACTGGAGTACATAAAAACAAATTCTATTATCGGAATAAAAGCCGGAAACCAAAGACCTGATTTTTTAGAAATCTGGATGGTGGTCGTCTGGGATAGGATATTTGCCAGATCCTGGGGACTGGCCGAACGAAGCTGGTACCATTCTTTTGTAAAAGATCCTATGGGACAGATCCAATGTGGTGATACCATCTACACTATAAAGGCAATAATTCCCAATGACATCAATGAACTTACCAACGAAATTAATCAGGCTTACCTGACAAAATACAATACAGGGCAAAATATCCGATACTCAAAAGGAATCATTCGTCAGAAACATATTGATCACACCATGGAATTGATTATTTGTGACGTATTCATCATTAGAAATGAAATCTAATGCCTCTGATAAAAAATCATATTGTCGATGGAATTAAATGATTGCAATAGCATTGCATCCCCAATCTGATGAAATTTGTAGAAAACTATAGATTATGACAGACTTCATGAGATTTTTTATTCCTCTGTATTTTATCGTGTTTTTTACCGTTTCGTTTTTGGGAATCAGTTTTACAGTAGCCCGAAAAATTGGTAAAAACCCGAATGTCCTTCCAAAAGATGACTCAGCCTATGGGCTAATTGGTTTTTATTTTAAAATCACTATAATAACGCTGTTCATCTATACTGTGCTTTTTCTGTTGTTTCCCCAGACTGTTTTTTCAACTTTCAGAATCAATATTATGGATCTTGATAGCATAAGGTATGCTGGGATAACCTTAATGATAACCGCTTTTATTTGGGTGGTTACTGCCCAGGTTCAGATGAAAAACTCATGGCGTATCGGCATCGACTGTAAGACAAAAACGGAACTGATCACCCATGGATTATTCAGATTTTCAAGAAATCCTATATTTCTGGGGATGATGGTAAGTCTTATAGGATTTTTTCTTGCTTTCCCTACGGTCATTGCTTTTATCTTTTCACTGATGGGGTGTATTTTGATGCAGATTCAGATCAGGCTTGAAGAAGAGTATTTGCAAAAACAACACGGACAGGCTTATCTAACTTATAAAAAGAGGGTTGGACGGATGCTGAGCCTTTAGCAAAAGCATAAAGTTAACAGGTATTTTGCTGAACTTTTTTGTATCTTTGGCCGTATAATTTTTCAAACTAATTTAAATAAGAAACATGTCGTTACAACAAACAATTGAAAACATTTGGGATAACAGAGATTTATTACAAAATGAAGACAGCCAGAAAGCGATAAGAGAGGTGATTTCTTTACTTGATTCAGGAGAACTTCGTGTAGCTGAACCTACAGAAAATGGATGGCAGGTAAACGAATGGGTGAAGAAAGCAGTAGTAATGTATTTCCCAATCCAGAAAATGGAAACTATTGAAGTAGGACCATTTGAATTTCATGACAAAATTCCTTTAAAGAAAAATTATGCAGAAAAAGGAGTAAGAGTTGTACCTCATGCTATTGCAAGAGAAGGATCTTTTGTAGCTTCAGGAGTAATTTTGATGCCTTCTTATGTAAATATTGGGGCGTATGTAGATTCAGGAACTATGGTAGATACCTGGGCTACAGTAGGAAGCTGTGCACAAATCGGTAAAAACGTACACTTAAGTGGTGGAGTTGGTATCGGTGGGGTATTAGAGCCGTTACAGGCTGCTCCGGTAATTATTGAAGATGATTGTTTCATCGGTTCAAGATGTATAGTTGTAGAAGGAGTTCATGTGGAAAAAGAAGCCGTACTGGGAGCGAATGTTGTATTGACAGCATCTACAAAAATTATTGATGTGACAGGAAGTGAGCCTATTGAAATAAAAGGAAGAGTGCCTGCACGTTCAGTAGTTATTCCTGGAAGTTATACAAAGCAATATCCTGCCGGAGAATATCAGGTTCCATGTGCTCTTATTATCGGACAGAGAAAAGAATCTACAGATAAGAAGACTTCACTTAATGATGCTTTGAGGGAAAATAATGTAGCTGTATAGTTTACAACCATAAAAAATGCCACATTGAAGGAAAAAATTTCATCATTTATACTAAACCCTAAATATATATTTGGGGTTTATATTATTACCGCCATTGCTACAGCCTTGTCAAAATATTCGAGGGGAGAGCGTGCCTACAATAATTACCTGATTTTTAAGAACGTTTTTTTTAACACGCTTAAAGAAAGAAACCTTTATCTTTCTTATCCAGAATACCTGGATGTTAATCATTATGGAGTATTCTTTAGTGTGATTATTGCTCCCTTTGCAATGCTTCCGGATTGGGCAGGTCTAATCCTTTGGAATGTAGCCAATGTGTTGGTTTTCCTACTGGCAGCGAAAAAATTACCGTTCTCAGAAAGAAATAAATCCTTTTTCTTATGGCTTTGTTTACAGGAGTTTATCACCTCCAGCCTTCACCAACAGTTTAATGTGGCACTGGCAGGATTGATTATTCTTTCTGCAGCTCATATTTACAGAAAAGAAGAAGTACAGTCTGCTTTATCAATCTGCATAGGTTTTTTTGTGAAGATCTATGGAATTGTAGGGCTTTCCTCATTCTTCTTCATAAAAGATAAAAAGAAATTCATACTTTCCTTTATTGTTATTTCCTTAGCATTTCTGGCTATTCCGATGTTATATTCATCTGTTCATTTCGGTCTGCAGTCTTATGTAGACTGGTTTGTAGAATTGAAACATAAAAATATGGAGAACCAGCAGCTTGGAAACTTTCAGGATATTTCCCTGATGGGATTTGTGAGAAGAGTACTTGGGGATGCTACAATTCCCAATACGATATTTCTGGCTATCGGAGTTCCGCTTTTCTTTTTACCTTACCTGAGAATCAGCCAGTATAAATATCTGGGTTTTAAACTGTCCATTTTAGCCTCTTCATTATTGTTTGTGGTGTTGTTCAGTTCAAGTTCTGAGCCACCTACCTATATTATTGCTGTGGCGGGTGCTGTTATTTGGTTTTTGATTCAGGAAAAGAAAAGTCCGGTAGTGATTGCCATGTTGGTTTTTCTGATTCTGTTTACGTGTTTTTCAACTTCAGATTTATTTCCAAAAACAGTAAAAGAGAACTTTATTCTGAAGTATGCCATTAAAGCTGTTCCATGTGTGGTGATATGGCTAAGGCTTACCTGGGAGCTGATGACTAAAAAATATACAGATAAATTATCATACTAACTCATGAAGAAAATCTCAATTGTCATTCCTGCTCATAATGAAGAAGGTAATGTTGCATTAGTCCATGAAAGAATCAGGGATGTTTTTTCCGGGTTGGAAAACTATCATTATGAAGTTATTTTTGTTAATGACGGAAGCAGAGACAATACCCAGCAGCGATTGGAAGAACTGTCTCAGGAGTTTGAAGAAGTAAAATATATTGAATTTTCGAGAAATTTCGGCCATCAGCCCGCTGTAAAGGCCGGGATGGATAATGCCAATGGCAATGCCGTCATTTCGATGGATGGTGATCTTCAGCATCCTCCAGAACTGATTCCTGAAATGATCAAAAAATGGGAAGAAGGCTATGATATTGTATTTACTGTCAGAACTTATCCCAAAGAAATATCTTTTTTTAAAAGAAAAACATCAGATTTTTTCTATAAAATATTATCCGGTTTATCCGATGTTAATTTAACAAAAGGAGGCGGTTCAGATTTCAGATTAATGGATGCCAATGCTGTTGAAGTAATGCGTACCTTTACCGAAGACGATTTATTCCTCAGAGGTCTCACCAGCTGGATGGGATTCAAACAGGCCGGAATTGATTTTAAGGCTGATACAAGATTATCCGGGGAAAGCAGCTATAATTTTAAAAAAATGCTCACTTTTGCCTTTACGGGAATTACAGCTTTTAGTGTAAAACCGTTGTATCTGGCCGCTTATTTAGGATTTTTATTTTCAGCACTTTCCATTGTGGGATACGGCACTTATGTCATCCATTCATTTGTTGCAAAAACCGAAATTTCAGGTTGGGCATCTCTGATTATGACTATTGTCTTTTTTGGAGGACTGCAATTGATCATTATGGGAATTATGGGAATTTATTTAGGTAAAATATTTAAGCAGGTGAAAGACAGACCTAATTATATTATTAAAAACAAAAATTTTTAAAATGGTATTATTGAGTTTTGATATCGAAGAATTTGATATGCCATTAGAGTATAAGGGTGAAATTCCCTTTGAAAAGCAAATTTCAATTTCGCAGACAGGACTGGAAAGGATATTGGATATCCTTAAAAAACATCAGGCAAAAGCTACCTTCTTTTCTACGGTAGTTTTTGCTGAAAATAGTAAACACCTTATTGAAAGGTTATTAAAAGAAGGCCATGAGCTGGCTTCCCACACATGGTTTCATTCGGAATTTGAAGAAAAACACCTGAAAGAATCAAGGGAAAAATTACAGGAATTATTCTCAACAGAAGTAACGGGATTAAGAATGCCAAGGATGATGCCCGTGGATGAAAAAGCGGTTGAAAAAGCCGGATATTCTTATAATTCATCTGTTAATCCCACTTTTCTTCCGGGAAGATATAACAATTTAAAGGTATCAAGGACCTATTTCAAAGAGGGGAATGTAACTCAAATTCCAGCTTCAGTATCACCCAATTTCAGAATTCCTTTATTCTGGTTGAGTTTTCATAATTTTCCTTTATCATTCTATAAAAAACTGGCTTCAGATACCCTGAAAAAGGATAAATATCTGAATGTTTATTTTCATCCGTGGGAATTTGCAGAAATTAAAGAGGAGGCATTCAAGCTTCCCGGATTTACGGTGAAAAATTCAGGAAAAGATATGGTAGAGAGGTTTGATTCATTCGTGGGCTGGCTTAAAGAAAAAGGCCATCAGTTTGGTACCTTTCAGGAGTTTCAAAAACAGATACAACGATGATATTAGCATCAGCGAAGTTTCATCATAAACAAACCCAGACGAAAGTAACAATTGCCTGTGGTTTTATAAATAAAATAAACAGATCCCTATGAAAATTGCCTTTGACGCAAAACGTTTTTTTCACAATACGTCCGGTTTGGGTAATTATTCCAGAGACCTTGTAAGAATACTTTCTCAATATTATCCTGATAATCAGTATATGTTGTTTAATGAAAACACCTCTGAGCGGGGAAAAGATATTCTGGACCGTCCGGATGTCCTGTTTGTTGAAACCTCAAAAGGAAGTCTTTCAAGGCAGCTGAAAATGGGAAAAGATGCCCAGAAACAGGGTGCTGATATTTTCCATGGTCTATCCGGTGAACTGCCGTTGAAATGGGATAAAACACCTATCAAAAAAGTGGTTACGATCCATGATCTGATCTTTATGAGATATCCTCAGTATTATTCTTTTTTTGACAGGAAAATTCATTTCTGGAAATTTAAAAAAGCAGCTGACACAGCCGATAAAATTATTGCCATTTCGGAACAGACCAAAAGAGATATTATCCACTATTTAAAAGTTCCGGAAACTAAAATTGAAGTGATTTACCAGGGCTGTCATAAAGCTTTTAAAGAACAGCAGTCTGAGGAATTTATGCAGTCTGTAAAAGAAAAATGTAAGCTTCCTGAAAGATTTATTCTGAATGTGGGAACGATAGAGGAGCGAAAAAACCTTCTGAATATTGTAAAAGGAATCCACGGAACAGATATTCCTCTGGTAGTAGTGGGAAGAAAGACAAAATATTATCAAAAGATAGAACGCTTCCTGAAAAAGAACAATATGGTAAAGCAAGTCCTGTTTTTGGAAGGGGTTTCCATGGACGAACTGGCTGCGATCTATAAACTGGCTGATATTTTTGTGTACCCAAGTTTCTTTGAAGGCTTTGGAATCCCGGTGATAGAAGCACTTTTCTCAAAAACAGTGACGGTGACCAGCAATACGAGCTGCCTACCTGAAGCGGGAGGAAGTGATTCCGTCTATATTGATCCCAATAATGCTCTCGACATTGGAGCTAAAATAAAATTTTTATGGGAAAATGAATCTGAAAGGAAACGTCGTGTAGAAAGGAGTTTCGAGTTTGTTCAGAAGTTTAATGACCAACCTATTGCAGAGGAGCTGATGAATTTTTATCAAAAAATTATCTGAAAAAACTTTGCATTTTAAAAATAAACCCTACATTTGTACCACAATTCAATACAATGAAACCCATTTTTTTAGCATTACATCATTATTATCATCATCTCTGTTAGGCGGAATTGATTGATATATGTGCATGCTAAAATCAAAAATAATAAAAACCGTCTGAGTAAATAGGCGGTTTTTTTGTTTCCTGAATTCACCTCAGAAATTTTCAATCAATCAGTTTTTATTTACTCGGACTCAAAAAAGACGAAATGAGTAAAATAAAAATTGCAATCCAGAAAAGCGGTCGGCTCTACGAAGAATCTTTACAGCTTCTCAAAGACTGTGGAATATTTGTCAACAACGGTAAAGACCAGCTTAAAGTTTCGGTAGATAATTTTCCGATGGAAATCATGTACCTGCGAAACTCAGACATTCCTCAGTATCTTGAAGATGGGGTGGTGGATATCGCTATTGTAGGCGAAAATCTTTTGATAGAAAAAGCAAAAGATATCCGGATCATTCAGCAGCTTGGTTTTTCCAAGTGCAGGGTTTCCCTTGCTGTTCCCAAAGAGGTGGAAACGGATGAACTGTCTTATTTTCAAGGGCGAAAAATCGCAACTTCCTATCCCAATACCCTAAAGACTTTCTTAGAAAAAAAAGGAATTACTTCAGATATACACATCATCTCAGGTTCTGTAGAAATTGCACCTAATATTGGTCTGGCAGATGGGATCTGCGATATCGTAAGTTCTGGAAGTACTTTGTTTAAGAATGGACTAAGAGAAACTGTCAGCCTTCTTAAATCGGAAGCTGTGCTTGCCCAAACCCCTAAACTGTCTCAGGATAAAGAAGTTATTCTCGAAAAGCTTTTATTCAGAATCAAGGCTGTTTTAAAGGCGAAAAAATCAAAGTATATCCTGATGAATGTTCCTAATGAAAAAATAGCGAAGGTAGAAGATGTTCTTCCTGTCCTTAAAAGCCCTACGGTAATCCCTCTGGCAGAAGAAGGGTGGAGCAGTATTCATTCTGTGATTGATGAAGAAAGATTCTGGGACGTGATTGACGAACTGAAAGAAAACGGAGCCCAGGACATACTCATTATTCCAATTGATAAAATGGTCATTTAAAACACATACCTATGAAAATATACAGATATCCGAATAAGAATATATGGGCAGATTTAGTACAGAGGCCCGTTTTAGAAAGAGCAGAAATCTCAGGACTTGTTGCTGAAATATTTGAAGAAGTAGAAAGAAATGGAGATTCAGCACTTCTTGCATTTAACAGGAAATTTGATCAGGCAGAAACTGATGGTGTCATCGTTTTGGAATCAGAAATTGAAGAAGCCGAAAAGCTGGTTAGCAGTGAGTTAAAGAAAGCTATTCAGCAGGCAAAAGACAATATCTTTCAGTTCCACGAATCACAGAAGCAGAAAGTTCAGAAAATTGAAACAACGAAAGGAGTCATTTGTTGGAGAGAAAATCGTGCTGTTGAAAAGGTAGGGATTTACATCCCGGGAGGAACAGCTCCTTTATTCTCGACGGTTTTAATGCTTGCCATACCGGCTAATCTTGCCGGATGTAAGGAAGTTATTCTCTGTACCCCACCGGATAAAAACGGAAATGTCAATCCTGCGATTCTTTATACAGCAAAACTATGTGGAATATCCAAAGTTTTTAAAACCGGAGGAGCTCAGGCTATTGCTGCCATGACTCTGGGAACAGAAAGTATTCCCAAGGTATACAAAATTTTCGGACCGGGAAATCAGTTTGTGGTTGCTGCCAAAGAATATGCCCAACGATATGGAGTCGCCATTGATATGCCTGCAGGACCAAGCGAAGTTCTTGTGATTGCGGATGAGCAAGCTGTGCCGGATTTCTGTGCTGCAGACCTGCTTTCACAGGCTGAGCACGGCAGTGACAGTCAGGTGATTTTCGTGGCTACCGACCTTAAAGTTTTCAATGAGACAATGAATGCTATTGATCAGCAAATCAAAAAATTGCCAAGAAATGAAATGGCAGGAAAAGCACTGGAAAATAGCTGCTTTATCCTGGTAAATTCCTTAGAAGAAGCTCTTGAGTTCAGCAACCTGTATGCACCGGAACACCTTATTTTGGCAATGAAGGATTTTAAAAAATACATTCCAATGGTCCAGAATGCAGGATCGGTTTTCTTAGGAAATTACTCCTGTGAGAGTGCAGGAGATTATGCCAGCGGAACCAATCACACGCTCCCTACAAATGCTTATGCAAGAAATTATAGCGGGGTTTCCCTGGATAGTTTTGTCAAGAAAATAACCTTCCAGCATCTCTCTGAAGAAGGACTTCAGAATTTAGGAAAAACAATAGAGCTCATGGCAGAAGCGGAAGGACTCTTTGCCCACAAAAATGCAGTATCAATAAGATTAAAACGATAAAATGAAAAATATGAATATCAATACTTTAGTACGGGATAATATTTTAAAACTACAGCCTTACATCAGCTTCAGGGATCATAATGAATTTAGCAGTCCTGTGCTGCTGGATGCCAATGAAAGCCCGTTCGGAGAATTTAACCGTTACCCGGATTCTACCCAGAAAAAACTTAAAAATAAACTGGCGGGTCTTAAAAAAGTATCTCCTTCACAGATTGCTGTTGGAAATGGAAGTGATGAACTTATTGATCTGATTATTAAGGTTTTTTGTGAGCCTAAAAAAGATTCGATACTTATGATGAATCCTTCTTTTGCCATGTATGGGTTCTATGCAGCGATCAATGAAAATAAAGTATTGAAGTTGGATCTGGATGAAAATTTTGAAATTGTCAAAGATGATTTTTTAAAAATTATACAGGAACAGCCCATCAAAATATTCTTTCTGTGCTCACCCAATAATCCAACAGGAAACAACATAGAAGATATTGAATTTTATATTCAGAATTTTGAAGGAATTGTAGTGGTTGATGAAGCCTATATTGAGTTTTCTGAAAACAAATCAAGCCTGGAACTTCTAGATCAGTATCCTAATCTGATTGTTTTACAGACTTTTTCCAAAGCCTGGGGGACTGCAGGTGCAAGAGTAGGAATGGCTTATGCTTCTGAAGAAATTATACGCCTCATTAATACGGTAAAAGCACCTTATAACGTTAATTCTTTAAGTCAGCAGCTGATTCTGGAAACGATTGATAATGAAGAGAGACTTAAAGAAAACGTCAATAGCATCTTAAAAGAAAGACTATGGCTGAAAGAACAGTTTAAAGAGGTAGATTGTATTTCAAAAGTTTTTCCTACCGATGCCAATTTCTTTTTGATCGAACTGAAAAATGTGGAAGGCGTTTATGACAGGATGCTGGAAAATGAAATTCTGACAAGCAAAAGAGATCCCGCAATTCCCGGATGTATCAGGATTAATATCGGAAACCGTAAAGAAAATGAAATGTTGATTACCGTTTTAAAAAATATTCAATTATGAAAAAAGTGCTTTTTATAGACCGTGACGGAACCCTGATTATTGAACCTCCTATAGATTTTCAGGTGGATTCCCTGGAGAAACTTGAATTTTATCCGGGAGTATTTCAGAACCTTTCCAAAATAGCTAATGAATTGGATTATGAACTGGTAATGGTAACTAATCAGGATGGGTTGGGAACAGATAGTTTTCCTTTCGAAGATTTTATAAAACCTCACGATAAAATGTTGAAAGCTTTCGAAAATGAAGGCATATTTTTCAGTGATATTGTAATAGATAAAAGCTTTGAATATGAGAATCTGCCTACCCGAAAACCGGGTGTTGGAATGCTTGGAAAATATATCTACGGGAATTATGACCTGGAAAATTCATATGTAATTGGTGATAGAGGTAGTGATGTGCAACTAGCTGTAAATTTGGGATGTAAAGCAATTTATATTAATAATGACTTTAATAATGAATCTGCGCTTAGTACGACCCGGTGGGCAGAGATCTATCAGTTTTTAAAGCAGGGAATGAGAAGCGCCAAAGTATCCAGAAAGACGAATGAAACAGAGATTGAAATTGAGATCAATTTGGATGGAAGCGGGAATTCTGAAATTTCTACAGGATTACACTTTTTTGATCACATGCTGGAGCAGATTGCCAGACACGGAAATATGGATCTTGTCATACAAGTAAAAGGAGATCTTAAAGTGGATGAACACCACACCATAGAAGATACAGGAATTGTATTGGGAGAAGCCGTTGTAAAAGCCTTAGGTAAGAAAAAAGGAATTGAAAGATATGGATTTTTACTGCCTATGGATGATTGCCTGGCACAAGTGGCTATTGATTTCGGAGGAAGATCCTGGCTGGTATGGGATGCCGAATTTAAAAGGGAAAAAATTGGCGACGTACCAACAGAAATGTTCTCACACTTCTTTAAATCTTTTACGGATGCTTCAAAATCCAATCTGAATATCAAAGCGGAAGGAACCAATGAACACCACAAAATAGAATCTATTTTCAAAGCATTTGCAAAGGCCGTTAAAATGGCAGTAAACCAATCTGATATTAACTATAATTTACCTTCTACAAAAGGAAGTTTATAATCATGATAGCTATAATAAAATATAACGGAGGGAATGTAAGTTCAGTTCAAAATGCACTGAACAGGCTGAAGGTAGATTCTGTAATTACAGATGATCTTGAGCAGATTATAAAAGCGGATAAAGTTATTTTTCCAGGGGTAGGTGAAGCCTCTTCTACCATGAAGCTGCTGAAAGAGAAAAGGCTGGATGTACTTATTCCAAGCCTTAAGCAGCCTGTCCTGGGGATTTGTCTGGGAATGCAGCTGATGTGTGGGGATAACGAAGAAGGAGATATCCGCGGAATGGGAATTTTTAATGTGAAGGTAAAACGGTTCCCACCCACAGATTTAGTTCCTCATATGGGCTGGAATACGGTTTCAGACCAGGAATCATCTCTTTTTTTAGGAATTGAAAAGAATAATGATGTTTATTTTGTCCACAGCTTTTATTGTGAACTGTCTGATTTTACAACTTCTGTGTGTGATTATATCCTGCCGTTCAGTTCATCGTTGCAAAAGGATAATTTTTATGCCGTACAGTTTCACCCGGAGAAATCCGGAGGAATCGGAAGTCAAATATTAACCAACTTTATTAAACTATAACATGAAAATTATTCCAGCCATTGATATTATCGACGGAAAATGTGTGCGCCTGTCAAAAGGAGATTACACCACAAAAAAGATATATAACGAAAACCCTGTAGAAGTTGCCAAAGAGTTTGAAAATTTTGGAATCCGGTATCTTCATTTGGTAGATCTTGACGGAGCAAAATCAAAACACATTGTTAACCGGAAAGTCCTGGAAGATATTGCCGGAGCAACATCTCTTCATATTGATTTTGGAGGTGGGCTAAAAACACAGGAGGATATTGAAACTGCATTCAGTTCCGGAGCACAGCAGATTACATTGGGAAGTATTGCCGTTCAGGATCCTGAATTCTGTTTTGGAATGATTGAAAAATATGGTACTGAGAAAATCATCCTGGGGGCAGACTGTGACAACAGGAAAATTAAAACCTCCGGCTGGCAGGAAGAAAGTGATAAAGATATTATTGATTTTATGCTTCAATATCAGAAAAAAGGAATTCAGCATGTTATATGTACTGATATTGCCAAGGACGGCATGCTGGAAGGACCTTCTACAGGACTGTATATTGAGATTTTATACAAAACGGGAATACAGCTTACGGCAAGCGGTGGCATTTCAGGCATCAAAGACGTCTATAAAATGAAAGATATCGGATGTTCCGGGACTATTATCGGAAAAGCCATTTACGAGGGGAAAATAAGCTTACAACAACTTCAGAACTTTATTGAAAATGCTTAAAAAAAGAATTATTCCATGTTTGGATATTAAAGAAGGCTCCACAGTAAAAGGGGTGAACTTTGAAGGACTTCGCAATGCCGGAGATCCTGTGGAGCTGGCTGTAAAATACGAACAGGAGGGAGCTGATGAGCTTGTTTTTCTGGATATTACGGCCACTATTGAAGAAAGAAAAACCTTTGTTGAATTGGTGAGAAAGATAGGTAACGAACTGAGCATACCTTTTACCGTAGGCGGTGGAATTTCCTCTGTTGAGGATGTCAGAAAGCTTCTGGAGGCAGGTGCGGATAAAATCAGCATCAATTCTTCCGCAGTCAAAAACCCACAGCTCATTTCTACACTGGCAAAGGAATTTGGCAGTCAATGTGTAGTGGTCGCAATTGATACCCGTCTGGCAGGGAATATTGATTGGGTGCATATAAAAGGAGGACGCGAAAAAACAGAATGGATGACGTTGGAATGGGCCAGAGAAGCAGAATCTTTGGGAGCAGGGGAAATTCTTTTAACTTCTATGGATGGCGACGGAACAAAAAACGGTTTTGATCTCCGGATTACAAAACTGGTTTCTGAAAATGTGGGTATTCCGGTCATTGCCTCGGGAGGAGCTGGAAATGCTGTTGATTTTCTTAAAGTCTTTAATGAAACAAAAGCTACAGGAGCATTGGCAGCCAGTGTTTTTCATTTTAATGAAATCGGAATTATGGACTTGAAAGAATTATTAAAATCTAAAAAAATTTACGTAAGATGAAAATTAACTTTGATAAAAGCAATGGGCTTATTCCTGTCATTATTCAGGACAATAGAACCCTTCAGGTGGTGATGCTGGGATATATGAATGAAGAAGCTTTTGAAAAAACAAAAAAGGAAGGGGTAGTCACCTTTTTCAGCCGCTCCAAAAACAGACTCTGGACAAAAGGGGAAGAGTCCGGCAATTTTTTAACGGTAAAAGATATCAAGATAGACTGTGATCAGGATACTGTTTTAATAAAAGTGATTCCACGGAATGGGGTCTGCCATACAGGAAGCTTCAGTTGTTTTGGAAATAAGGATTCCAAGGGATTTCTGTATGAGCTGGAAGAAAAAATATCCCAAAGGATTGACAACCGGGTAGAAGAATCATATACGTATTCTCTGTACCAGCGGGGGATTAATAAAGTAGCTCAAAAAGTAGGAGAGGAAGCGGTAGAGCTGGTAATTGAGGCTAAAGATAATAATGAGCAACTCTTTAAAAATGAAGCTGCCGACTTACTGTATCACTTCTTAATTTTACTGAAAACAAAAGGCTATACTTTGGAAGAAATAGAAGAGATCCTCCAAAGCAGAAACCGATAAAACCTTTGAATTTTTCAAAGGTTTTTTTATGGAATTGAATTGTTTCTTAGAACAGTCTATGGATGATTTTAATCACTCAAACATCTAAACTAAGGTATTGGTGAAAATTTTACTCCGTAAGCAATTAATTATTGATATATTTTCACTATATAGTGATGTAATATTGCTTTGTATTGTTTAAAAATATTAGTTTTCCGAAAGATATATCAACAATACAAATATGAAAAAACTCTACATGAGTGCATTTACTGTATGCACTATCCTGGGTCTATCTGCTCAGGAAGTCATCTGGCAGAAAGACATCAAATCTTCCACCCAGGATTTTCTCAATCAGGTGATCACAACCATTGACCAACAATATCTTATCACAGGAAGCAGCATTCAGGCTAAAAGTCAGTCACTAGCTGCCAATAGCCAAAAGCTCAATAACGGTTACGATTTTCATTTGGTAAAACTCAACCAGCAGGGCGAACAGGTTTGGGAGAAATATTTTGCCGGGCAAAACCACGACTATTTATCAGGAACTGTGACCACTCAGGATGGAGGATTTCTGGTTTCAGGAACCTCTTATTCCGGGAAAGGACTGGATAAAAAAGATGATTCCAAAGGGGGATCAGATATCTGGCTGATCAGGCTGAATGAATTTGGGGATGAACTGTGGCAGAAAACTTTGGGAACTTCCTCAGATGAAGAAGCCAAAGCAGTGATTCAAACTACAGATTTAGGTTTTTTTGTGGCCGGAAATATTCAAAACTCATCCAAAGGTTACGGATCAAAAGATGTCTGGATCACCAGACTGGATAAAGACGGAAAAGAATTGTCTGAGCTTATTTTGGGAGGAAGAGGCTTGGATGAAGTAGAAAAAATGATACCCACGAAAGACGGCGGAGCATTGTTAGGAATCTATTCAAGGAGTTCTGAGGTTCGGGGTTCGGGTTCTGGAGTTGGGAATCCCGAGACTAAACCCTCGACTGAAAGACCCGCTTCCTCAATAGCCATTAGCCAAATGCCAAAAGCCAGCAGCAATTTTGGCGAAGGTGACTACTGGATCATAAAGCTGGATAAAACTGGAAAAGTAGAATGGGAAAAGAACTTTGGCGGGAAAGGCGATGATCATATCAGAACCCTGGCTCTAACTTCAAACGGTTTTATCATCGGTGGAGAATCCAGATCCGAGAGATCCGGAAACAAATCAGTAGGTATTGAAGAAGGCACAGACCTTTGGCTGATCTCGCTGAATGAAAGAGGAGATGAACAATGGCAGAAATCCTACAATTTCAAGAACAGGGATATTTTAATGGGGATGAATGTGATACAGAGCCAAGAGCCAAGATCCAGGAACCAGGATGCCACAAAAGGAATATTGCTGGGAGGGTATACCCAGGCGGAAGGAAGAATAGGGAAGGATGATGAGACTTTCTGGATGCTATATCTGGATGGCAACGGCAATGAACAATGGAGAAAACATGTGAGTGGAGACTCGAGAAAAAGAGAGGAGAGACTTTCGGATTTGAGACTTAACAGAGACGGCTCTATTATTCTGGCAGGAACCAGTGCTGAGGAATTAGGAAAAGAGAACTGGAAGATCGTAAAGCTGGGAGACAAACAGGTGGATCAGTTAATAGAAAAGCATGATATCAAGATCTATCCAAACCCTGTTTCAGATTATGCTTATGTGGAAATCGGCTTTAATTTCAAAGAAGCAGATATTATGCTGTATGATATGAGCGGAAGACAGCTTCAGAGTATAAAAACTAAAAATAATGTTACCAAGATCAATACACAGGCTCTTGTACAAGGCGCTTACCTGGTGACCATCAAAACGGATACTAATAAAACGACGAATGCTAAACTGATTAAAAAATAACACCATGATAAAGAAAATAGATATACATAGTCTTATACTGCTATTCCTACTCCTATTTGGAATACAGCAAATGTATGCCCAAAACAGTATTAGTGAACCCATAAAAAGTTCGATTGCTTCACCATCAAACTTCTCATTATCCAGCTATTCCAATGTTCCGGTTAATGAAGCTACAGGACTCCCTGATATAAATATTTCACTTTTAAGCGTTCCGATTGATAACGCTATAAACTATCCGATCAGCTTAAACTATAATGTCAAAAATCATGAAAATGAAGATCGAATCAGTGATATTGGATTTGGATGGTCATTGCTGGGAACAAGTGTTATTTATAAAAAAATAATTGGTACTCTGGACGAATGTTATGACCATCAATCTACATCCCCGAATCTTGGCATTCAATCTGATGATATTTATTATTACAATTTACCTGGTTTATCAGGAAAGTTTATATTCGAAAGAGATTTTAATGCCAATACCATTAATCTGGTTAACCTAAGCCCTAATAATGCCAAAATAGAATATATGAGGGAAGGTAATACAGGAATCATATTCAGAGCAGATACCTTTACCCTAACCGCTGATAATGGTTATAAATATTATTTTCAGCAGTACGACCATAATCAATTTGATTGTTCCAGCAGCATCCCCGTCTTTAAATCTTCCTATTATCTTACAAAAATTGTGAACCCAATAGGAGCAGAGATTGTAACAGTAGACTATGAGAAGAAAACAAAGACCTCATCTATACCCACTGGACAGGTTATATATCAATACTGTAAAATAAAGTCTATAAAAACGCCCAAGGGAGAAGTTTCGTTTGATTTCGTCTATGATGAAAGCCTTGAAAAGACGGTGAATGACCCTTACACCTTACAAAAGATTACACTAAAAAATCCGGCAGGTGAAATCTTGTACAGCTATGTAATAGATAATAGCATTCTCACCCATCCTTATGATGATCCATTAAAAAGAAAACGGATCTTAAACTTTGTACGAAAAAATGATAAAAATGGTACAAAGATCGAGCAGACTTCTTTTACTTATAAAAATTTTGCAGATGCATTGGGACGTACTAAGGATGGTATTTTAGAAAAAATAATAAGCCCTACGGGAGGAGTTGTTCAATATAATTATGAAAATAATGAAAAGTTTTTTGATTATAATGACCCTAGCTATCTGAATTATTTGGAAATATATGGTTATGATCCTGTTGTTCAAACTAAAGAAACCCTATATAATTCATCATTCAATACTGAAACGGCAAAGATTTACAATTTTACAATCCCCGGAGATGTGAATATTGCTAAAAAATTTGAAATGATGATTGCTATACAAGACTATAGTTATCCGGATCCGGAAGACCCTTTCTTTCCCAACGGTCCAAAGCCCAGCACCAAAAATCCTAGCTTAGCATTTACTCTCAAAAAAGGAACAGAGCAAGTCAGAAGTAAGGTATATAAAACAGGGGGAGGGGACACATTTGAATTTTTTAATACAGCAGGGAACTATACCCTTGAAATTGTATCAGCAGATCAGGCAAAAGGCAGTGGTTTTTTTTCAATCATAGGAAGGAAATTTTTACCGGGCCCTTTTAGAAATTCAGTTCCGGCAGAGGGAAACAGAATTAAAAATATCCAATATTATAAAGATATATCAGCAACATCGTCAGAAAGAGCTATCAATTACGGTTATGATTCCTTTACCTTAAATGACAGCAGCAGTGGATATCTGGTTAATAGTGAAAGAGAGGATAGCGCAGAACGTTATTCTTCTTATATTCTCTATAAGAATGTTAAAGTCTGGGAAAATGGTAAAGGCTACACAAAAAAGACTTTTACAATACCTGATGACTATCCAAAAGTGCAAAATGGAGGAACACAATTAGAGCCTACTTATTTTTGGCCTTACTATAATGTAACAAAAGCAGGCTTGCCTCATAAAGAAGATATTTATGATGAGCAGAATACTTTATTGGCATCCAATGAACTTAATTATGAATTAGACTATTATTCTGACAAAGAATATAATTTGAACTTTTACGCCGGAAAGTATTCTAGCAAACCCTCTTTTATTAAAAAAGTAGCTCAGAAAGAAAAATTATATTATCCCGGTGGAAAAGTATTGGAGAGTGAATCGGAAACCCAGATTAATACCCAGAATTTTAAGCCGTCCTATATAAAGTCGGTTGCCAATGGAGAAACCACTGAAAAATTTTTGAGTTATCCCATGAACCTGTCCGGTTACACTCATCTGCAAAATGCATTTATGACAGGACTCCCTGTAGAAACTCAGGAAAAGGAAAATGGAAAACTCGTATCCAGGTCAACAACATTATTTAATAATAATTCTTTATTACCAACCTCTGTTGTTACAAGCAATATAGCAGACGGAAGCACCAGAGAAAGCTTAAAAATGGATGTATATGATGATAAAGGAAACCTTCTTCAGGTTTCCAATTCAGCAGGATATACTACTGCCATGATCTATGGGTACAACCAGACCTCTTTAATTGCAAAAGTTGAAGGAGCTACCTATAATCAGGTCGCTTCTCTGGCAGCAGATATTATTCAGGCGTCTAACAATGATAACCTGAATGCTGCCCATGAACCTGCATTGATTACCGCATTGGACAATTTCAGGAATAATCCTGCCCTGGCTGGTTATCAGATAACTACCTATACCTATGACCCTGTTGTGGGGATCACAAGTACAACCCCACCGTCAGGATTAAGAGAAATCTATCAGTATGATAATGTGGGAAGGCTGAAAGCTGTAAAAAGAATGGAAAAAGATTCCGGCGGGTCTGTCACTTTTACCACTTTAAAAGAATATCAGTACAACAATAAACCATAATCTAATCATGAAAAAGATATTAAATATATTAAGTTTGTTGTTTGTGTCTCTATGTTTTTCACAAACCAACCTTACCTCATCAGAAAATTATATTTACAGCAAAAGCTGTCTTACCAAGGACTGTTCCAAAGCTTCAGAAACGGTACAGTATTTTGACAGCTGGGGAAAACCCATTCAGGTTATTGATATAAAAGCAACTCCACAGGGGAAAGATATGGTAAGCCATATTGAATACGATCCGTTGGGAAGACAGGTGAAAAACTATCTTCCGGTACCACAGGCAGGGACCCAGAACGGAAGTATCTATACCTCTCCGTTGGCTAATGCTAACGCTGTATATGGCTCGGAGAAAATCTATTCCGAAAAGATACTGGAAAATTCTCCATTAGAAAGAGTATTGCAACAAATAGAGGTGGGAAATCAATGGACTGGTAAACCCGTGAATTTTAATTACGATGCCAATACCGACGGTGAAATAACCCGGTATACCGTTTCAACTAGCTGGCTGGAAGGAAGAACAAAATATGAGGTCACCAAGTCAGGGACCTTCAGTGGCAATACATTGGCTAAGAATACTATTACCAATGAAGATGGAAACATAAGCACAGCATTCAAAAACAAAAAAGGACAGACTATCCTTATCAGAAAAAAAGTTGATGGGCAGAATGCAGATACCTATTATCTCTATAATGAATTTAACCAGCTGGCTTATGTAATTCCTCCACTGGCTTCCCAAGCCGGCTCAGTGGATCAGACTACATTGGATAACCTTTGTTACCAGTATCATTATGATGGCTGGAACAGGCTGGTAGAGAAGAAGATTCCGGGGAAAGGCTGGGAATATTTTGTATATGACAGGCAGGAAAGGCTGGTAGCTACTCAGGATGCCAATTTAAAGGCAAAAGGACAATGGCTATACACCAAGTATGATCAGTTTTCAAGAGTGATTATGACCGGAATATGCCAGGCTATGGGGAGTACGCGTTTAGAAGAACAGAATTATGTCAATACAAAAGGAAGCAATAGTGAAACCAGAAGTTCTGGTGTATCTATGAACTATAGCGGAATGGATATCTATTATTCCGTTACCCAGGGTTATCCCCAATATGATAAAGTTTATAATTTCCTAAGCCTTAATTATTATGACACCTATCCTGTGGGAACACCAGCTATTCCTCCACAGGTACTTGGAGAAAATACCCTGCAGGATAATGTCCAAAACTCTATCATAAGTACAAAAGGATTAGCTACCGCAAGCTATGTGAAAAATACCGAAGCCAGTGATATAGGATGGACAAAGAAGTATATCTACTATGACACCAAAGGAAGAGTGGTGAGTGCACATTCCATCAACCATCTTGGTGGCTATACCAGGACCGAGTCTGAACTGGACTTTATTGGAATGGTAAAGCAGTCCAAGGTATATCATAAGAGAATTTCATCCGATACAGAAAAGGTCATTATACAAACTTATGAATATGATAACGGGAACCGTCTGAAAAAACAATGGCATCAGGTCAATGGAAACCCTCAGGAATTATTAAAAGAGAATACCTATAATGAACTTTCCCAGCTTACTAATAAAAAAGTAGGAAACAATCTCCAGAGTATATATTATGCCTACAATATCAGAGGCTGGATGACCAAAGTCAACGATCCATCCAATTTAGATGGAAAGCTCTTTGGGTATGAAATGAAATATACCAATCCCGTTAATACCAACATCACACCGGGAATATTTAGTGGGAATATTGCGGAAATTGATTGGAATAATGCTTCAGAAAATATATTGAAACGGTATAATTATACATATGATGGTCTTGACAGACTTAAAAATGGGGTGTATTCAGAACCCAATTCTTCAGTACCGTTCAATAATTATTTCAATGAAAGTCCTACCTATGACCTGAATGGAAATATCAAGACCTTGCAAAGGAATGCCTTTCCTGTTATTGGAGTTACTGCAACACAGGCAGATAACCTGGAGTATCAGTATACCGGGAACAGGCTGGACAAAGTGATAGAAAAATCTCTCAACAATACAGGCTACGAGGGAGGCAATAACCTGATCGATTATGATCAGAACGGGAATATGACCAGTATGAAGGATAAAGGAATCCAGAATATGACCTACAATTTTCTGGATCTTCCGGGCAGTCTTTTTATTACTCAGACTAGTGGTTTTGGTGCTGCTAACGTCAGTTTAGATTACCTTTACTCTGCCGATGGTACCAAGCTTAGAAAAACCTACAGTAGCGGAGGAGGAAAGCTGACATCTTCTGTGATCAGGCTAACAGACTATCTGGATGGTTTCCAGTATACCTATACCGAAAAAAGCTTGGCGTGTATTACCTGCAGGACGGAGGTGGCCTATGAAGAGCAGGCCTACAAAAGCATTGCACTTGAGGGAGGAATAGGATGGATACTGGATTTTGTACCCACCTCCGAAGGCTATTACAGTTTCAGGGAAAACCGTTATATTTACCTGTACAATGACCACCTTGGGAATGCAAGGGTAAGTTTTGTAAGAAACAGCGCAGGAGCTCCTGAAATTATTGATACCAACAACTATTACCCTTTTGGGCTCAACCATATCGGAGGATCGTTCTCTTCTAAATTAGGCAGTCCTTATTCCTATAAATACAATGGGAAAGAGCTTCAGGAAACAGGAATGTATGACTATGGATGGAGACAATATATGCCGGATCTGGGAAGATGGAACGGCATGGATAAGCTTGAAGAGAAATATTATAGCACCAGCCCAAATGCTTATGTAATGAACAATCCGGTGATGAGCTTTGACCCTGACGGAAGGGAAATAAAATTTTTTGGGGGAGGCATTGATCCCAGCACTACCATTTATGGAGGGGATTATTCCGGAATTTCATCATTTTCACCATTTGGAGGATATAGCGGGATGAGTGGAGGTCTTGCTTTTGGGAAAACACAGGCCTATGGAGATTTAATGAATGCGCTTCAAAACGGGGGAGACTTTTCTTTGAAAACGCATAATGGATATATGAGCTGGTGGACGGGAGGTGCTGCAGGAAATGCCAATACTTCACAGGAGATGATAGCGCATATGCTGAATTTGAATTCTTATGAATATGATTCTGAAATGCATAAAACCTCACAAACTCTTAGGACATGGTCTGGATATGCTTTTTCAGCCAATAAGTTTGTATTTCAACCTGCTGCCGACAGAGCTGTTTTATATGGAGCTGGGGAAGCTTACTCTACCACCAATTTGGTCTTTGAAAAAGCATTACCAAAGATATTAGGCTCAAGAAGAATATACGTGCCATTGATGGAAGTAAGTGTTAAAAATGCACAAAGGCTTGCTGTAGGAACCAGAATTGCAGGAACAGCATTAGGTATAGCAGGAATAGCTTTAGCAGGAAATGATATTAAAAATAATGGAGTAACAACATCTAATTCATTAGATCTTGTAATGTCTGTATTGGCTGTTTCACCTACAGGTTGGGGACAAGCAATAGCAGGGACTTATTTTATTGCTAACGGAATTACAACATTAGTAACAGGAAAAGATATAGGACAACATATTGAAGGTGCTGTTAATACCTATTATAATAATGGCGTAAGAGCAGAAGAACAAAAAAAATATAACGCAGCCATGGGCTATTAAAAATTATATATGATACTTATTGATTACTTATATTACCAAATAGTTAATTTCTATAAACATTTCAATAAAGATGGAGCTGAAAAAGGATATGGAATTGTAATGACTTGTGGATTACCATTCTTAAATTTGGTATTTATATTAATGATTTTAGATCATTTTTATGGTACAAATAGTTTACCATCAAATAAATATTTTGTATTAATATATTCTTTACCTTTTATTTTACTTATAGGATTAAGAT
>NZ_JAESIT010000013.1:0-150725 GCF_016756935.1 Chryseobacterium sp. KMC2 | reverse complement strand
CTGTCTGAGCAATACCAGGAAAGGAATCGCAATGATCAATGCAAATGCATACGGTAGATATTCTGAAAAATTAGCCATAATTTTAGGTGGCAAAATTACTAATATTTTCTGAAACTATAACTCAAATAAAGCAGGCCTTTGTGTAACTTCGTGATAACACACACTGTTTTCATCAAAAAAATGATAAACAAGACTTTTTCTGGTTCTGTTTTTATCCAAATGAGGTTCTCCGCCATGAAGAATATTAGCATGCCAGATTAGTAAATCTCCTTTTTTGGCTCTGAAAATTTCTTTTTTCAATCCCAGTTCTTTCACTTTATTCTCAAGGAATTCTTCATATGCTGTATAGCTCTTTTTACCTATTTTGAAAGCAGTTCCTTCATTATCATAATCAGAATTCAGGAAGTAAGGAAGCTTTTGACTTTTGGGGATATAATGCAGTGCTCCATTATTTTCATCTACATCTTCCAACGCAATCCATACACCCAGAAGTCCTCCCAATGGATAAGTAGTCATATGAATACTGTCCGAATGGGTTTTCTGCTGGCTTCCATTGATGAAATTTATACTCTGGAAAAGCTTGGCCTTACCATTTAATAGTACGGATAAGAATTCTGTGAGCTCCTTATCATTTCCTATATTTTTAAGAATTTCCGAATGATGAATCGCAAACATCAGTTTCCCTCCATATCTAAACTTCAAAGTACCGTCATTAACCATGTTTTCAATCTCCTGATTGATTTTATCGGCAGTTTTCGGGCTTAGATAGTTTCTGATGATCATATATCCGTTATCATCATATTGAAGAGCACTTTCTTTAGCATCTTCTGATAATTTAGTAAAAAAAGGAGTGGCAGTAAGCTTATCTTTATCTGCTTTTCTTTCTGTATCAGGGAGATGGGCAAAATCTGAGCTGGAAATACTGGAAAAATAACTCTTCTTAATTCCGTATTTTTTATACAATGGGATATTATGTTTTAACTTACTCTTTTTAAATAAGTTATATAACATATATGATAATTTATAATTGCGAAGTTGCTGGAACATAATTGTTGGAATAAGTATGTTATAAAGTTAGGGAATAATACTTAATTAGAACCAATCTAAACAATGGTTTTTATCATATTACAAGAGTTTACCGCTTATTAAAAAATACCCAAATTTCTTCAAAAGATCTTTTTTGGAATTTTCAATAATTGCATAAGGTTTTAATTCCGGGCGGAACCCTCTGAAGAACTCTTCAATATTGGGTAGTTCCCCTCCTTCAAAATCAAAGATATGAGTTTCAATAGTTTCTCTGATGACGGTATCGATCAGAACCGAAGCACCGGATATTTTCACGTAATCTTTGTCATTAAATGTCCCTAAAAGTGCTACCATATTACAATCAGAATAGGTTGCAATAATATTGATGATCTTATGATGATAAAAAAAGGCAGAAAATTTGAGATAATTCAAATGATAGGAAGCTTCAAAAATCCTCATGAAATCAGGAAGATCATTTTCCTTACTCAACCCTATCATATTATTTTCTATAAAGAGTTTAGCTTCCTCATAGCTAATTGTTTTAATTTCAGAATTCTTTACCACTTCATCATCCAATCTGAGTTTTCTTTTTCTTTTTGGAGAATACCGTGCATATACTTTTTCGTAAGAATCCGGATAGAGCAAAAAGTTTTTTTTCAATCGGAGCTTCGTTTGAAGCTGGTTACAATCATTCAGTGGGTAAGCTCTAATCAAATAGTTTTTTTCCAGAAAATGCAAAAAAGCCTCGTTAAGCTGTACATCATCTTTAGGAGAAAAAATACCTAATTGCTGACAGAGTTTAGGATTATGAACAATTTTAATTCCATATTTTTTTACAAAAGGAACAGGCATTACTGCCTCATAGTCATTATAGACTAAGATTTCCCATTGCTTTTCCGAAGTGGTATCTAAAAAATCCTTAGTAGCAGAATACTTCTTCTGTTCAGAGTTTTCTAAACATTGGGAATATTTTACGAAATCAATTTCATTGTATCTTAATCTTCTAATCATAATAATCCTGTGTCCGAAAAACTAAAATATGAATCCTGTGTAATGATAATATGGTCTAAAAGCTGGATATTTAAGGTTTTCCCGGCTTCTTTTATTTTTTGTGTAATATTAATATCTTCCCTGCTTGGTTTTAAGCTTCCCGAAGGGTGGTTATGTGCTATAATAATACCTGTTGAAAAATGATCCAATGCTTTTTTAAAAAGAATTCTTACATCTACAATAGACTGGCTGATTCCTCCCTGCGTCAGCCGTGATATATGGATGACTTTGTTACTGTTGTTAAGAAAAATAGCCCAAAATTCTTCAGTTCTCAGATCGGACAACTGATTTTTAAGCAGTACGTAAGCGTCATTGCTATTTCCGATAGTTGATTTTTCCGGAATTTCCTGTCCTGCTCTTCTTCTCCCTATTTCTAAAGCGGTAGCAATAGAAATGGCTTTAGCTTCCCCTATTCCTTTAAATTTCATTAAATCTTTAATAGAAAGCAGACTCAGCTGATGCCAGTTATTATCTACAGAAGCCAGAATCTTTCTCCCAAGTTCTAAAGCACTTTCCTCTTTACTTCCACTTCCCATTATGATAGCCAATAGCTCAGAATCAGAAAGCGAGTTCTTACCTTTATGTAAAAACTTTTCTCTCGGTCTGTCATCCTCGGCAAGAAACTTTATGGGCATGGGAGATAATTTATGGGTTATGATTTATATATAAAATTAATAAAATGCATATAAAATGATGGGCTGTTCTGATTGATCAATATATTTTGCAGTTTCATTAAATGCATTGGCAGAAAGCATTGGGCATCCAAGACTCAGACATGCCGGATTTTGAGATTCACTATCCGGAACACATCCATAAGAATGGAGTACAATTGCTCTTTGCATAGCATTGCTATTAGTGGTATCCAGCCCTTTTAAACGGTATGCTTTTCCGAATTTCCCAACATAGCTTTCCCGAATTTCATATTTCCCTAATGAAGACTGATATGATCCTTCAATATTACTAAACTGCAAAGTACTTGAATGGGGAATAGCGGAACCTGAACCATGAGATACAATTGCTTTTTGTACTATTCTATCTTTTTTTAAATCGTAGATAAAGTAACGGTATTTCCCGGAATGTATTTTAAAATTTATAAAAACAGCCAATTCCTGATTATAGTTTTTCCCTTTGAGATAGCTTTTAATCTCAGAGATTTTAGACTGAGGAACTCCGGATACATCCAACTGCTGGGATTCAGCTTTTGAACAGGAGATCAATAGTATAAAAAGGAAAATAAAGTGTTTCATCATCTGGCTGGCCTCTGCTATTCTATAATCATTCCGTCTTTCATAACAAGTTTACGGTCTGTGATTTCAGCAAGATTCGGGTTATGGGTTACAATAACAAATGTCTGATTATATTTATCTCTCAAATCAAAAAACAGCCTGTGAAGGTCGTCTGCATTTTTTGAATCCAGGTTACCTGTTGGCTCATCCGCAAAAATAATCTTAGGAGAATTAATCAATGCTCTGGCTACAGCCACCCTTTGAGCTTCACCACCTGAAAGCTGATTGGGCTTATGGTGCAGTCTCTGTTCTATCTTTAAGTCTTCAAATAAAGCATGTGCCTTATCAAGAGCTTCTTTTTCATTAGCTCCGGCAATTTTGGTAGGAAGCAAAACATTCTCCAAAGCAGTAAACTCGGGAAGAAGCTGATGAAACTGAAATACAAAACCAATATTCTGGTTTCTGAATTTAGAAAGCTGTTTATCATTCATATTGATAAATGATTCTCCAGCTATGGCAATTTCAGTATCATATTTAGATGAAGCCGTAGGATGATCCAATGTTCCTAAAATCTGCAATAATGTAGATTTACCGGCTCCCGATTCCCCAACAATAGAGACAACTTCTCCCATCTTGATGTGAATATCAACTCCTTTCAACACTTCTAAATTCCCATAAGACTTATGGATATTTCTTGCTTTAATCATGATTCAAAAATAGTAACATATTGTTGATTTTACAACAAATTGTTACAACATTATTGATCGTAAAACAAAAAAACCTCCCAAAGCGGGAGGTTTTAGTATGTACAGTTTAGAAATTACAGTAACAATGTTAATGGATTTTCTAAATATGTTCTTAATGTTTGTAAGAATTGAGCACCTGTAGCCCCATCCACTACCCTATGGTCACATGCCAATGATAGTTTCATTGTGTTTCCTACTACAATCTGACCGTCTTTAACAATTGGTTTTTCAATAATTGCACCTACGGATAGAATGGCAGAGTTTGGTTGGTTGATAATACTTGTAAATGTTTCGATTCCGAACATTCCCAGGTTAGAAATAGAGAATGTAGATCCTTCCATTTCATTAGCTTTAAGACCTTTATTCTTAGCTCTTGAAGCCATATCTTTCACTGATGCAGAAATCTGAGTGTAGCTCATCTGGTCTGTATTCTTCAATACAGGAACTACCAATCCGTCAGGAATAGCTACTGCTACACCTACATTGATATTTCCTCTGTGGATGATCTTATCACCTGCCCAGCTTGAATTTACCTGAGGGTGTTTTCTTAAAGCAATCGCAGTTGCTTTAATAATCATATCATTGAATGAAATTTTAGTATCTGGTAAAGAATTGATCTCTTGTCTAGCTACAATAGCTTTATCCATATTGATCTCAACCATCAGATAATAATGAGGGGCAGAGAATTTACTTTCAGAAAGACGTTTCGCAATGATATTTCTTACCTGTGAGTTTGGAGTCTCTGTATCTTCTCCCTGAACGAAGTTTACTGCTACTTGAGCAGCAGCACTTGCAGCCGGAGCTGAAGCAGCTGGTTTCGCCTGAGATGGCTGATAGCTTTCAATATCTTTTTTAACAATTCTTCCGTTTTCTCCAGAACCCTGAACACTGTTGATATCAACACCTTTGTCCTGAGCCATTTTTTTAGCTAATGGAGAAATTGCAACTCTGTCAGAAGATGAAGAATCTGCAGCTGGAGCAGCTTTTTCTTCTGTCTTAGTTTCTGCTTTTTGTTCAGCAGGTTTTTCTGATGACTGAGTAGCAGCTTTTGGAGCTCCTACAGCTGAAACATCTGTTCCTGCAGGGCCAATCATTGCTAATACGGAATCTACCGGAGCTGCACCACCTTCTTCTACACCTTGCTTCAATAATACTCCATTGAATTCAGATTCGAAATCCTGAACCGCTTTATCTGTTTCAATTTCAGCAAGAAGATCTCCTTCTTTTACTGTATCTCCTACATTTTTATGCCACTTAGCTACTTTACCTTCTGTCATAGTATCAGAAAGTCTTGGCATTGTAATAATTTCTACTCCTGCCGGAACTTCTGCCGCAGCAGGCTCAGCAGCAACCGGAGTTTCTGATTGAGGTTGTTCTTCTGATTTTTTTTCTTCAGAACCTGCACTGGAAGCAGCTGCTCCACCTGTTAATCCTGAAATATCTTCTCCTTCATTACCGATGATCGCCAAAACAGAGTCTACAGCAGCAGCATCTCCTTCTTGTACACCCACGTATAAAAGAGTTCCTTCTATTTCAGATTCGAAATCCTGAACTGCTTTATCAGTTTCAATTTCAGCTAAAATATCTCCTTCTTTTACTTTGTCGCCTACTTTTTTATGCCATTTTGCCACTTTACCTTCCGTCATAGTATCAGAAAGGCGGGGCATCGTAATTACTTCTGCCATAATTTTTTTTAATTTGAAAATTTAGCCACCTGAAAATTTGAAAAGGATCTATGATGATCGTCAGTATTTTCAAATTTTCAGATTAACCTATTATCTTTTTAGTTTTCTAATTTATCTAAGAATGGATAATTTTCCTGAGAATATACATACTCATAGATTTTTTCTGTATCCGGATATGGAGAGTTTTCCATGAACTCTATACATTCGTCCACAAAGTCTCTAGACTTGTTATCCATCACTTCCAATTCTTCTTCTGTAGCCCATCCGTTGGATAAAATTCTGTGTTTTACCAATTCGATAGGGTCATCATTTTTGTGAACGGCAACTTCTTCTTTTGATCTGTAAGGCTCTGCATCAGACATAGAGTGTCCTCTGTAACGGTAAGTTCTTGCTTCGATGAACGTTGGTCCGTCTCCTCTTCTAGCTCTTTCAATTGCTTCGTAAGCAGCTTCAGCTACTTTTTCAGGATCCATTGCATCTACAGCAAGACAAGGCATTTCATATCCTAATCCTAGCTTATAGATATCTTCGTGGTTGGCTGTTCTTTTTACAGAAGTTCCCATTGCATACTGGTTGTTTTCCACAACAAATACTACAGGAAGTTTCCAGTTCATCGCCATATTAAATGTTTCATGTAATGAACCTTGTCTTGCAGCTCCATCTCCAAAGAAACAGATATTTACAGCTTTTCTGTCAAAATATTTATCTGCAAAAGCAATACCAGCTCCTAAAGGAATCTGTCCTCCTACAATACCATGACCTCCATAGAAACGGTGTTCTTTACTGAAAATGTGCATAGAACCACCCATACCTCCGGAAGTACCGGTTGCTTTACCGCAAAGTTCAGCCATGATTCTCTTAGGATCTACTCCCATCGCCATTGGATGGATATGGCATCTGTAGGCAGTAATCATACTGTCTTTCGTTAAGTCCATTGCATGCGTGAATCCGGCAGGGATTGCTTCCTGACCGTTGTACAAATGTAAAAAGCCTCTGATCTTTTGTTTTAGATAAAGAGAACGGCATTTGTCTTCAAACCTTCTCCACATTGTCATATCTTCATACCACTTCAGGTATACCTCTTTAGAAAATTCTTTCATGTGTTAGCTCTTGCTTTTTTATGATGAAATAGTTGAGCAAAATTATGAAAAAAACTTTGTTTTTATTGTATACATATCAATTGTTTTTTTGGTTATAGTGTTATATTTGACTTTTAAACTTAAACATGGAAGAAAAGAACTCTTCATTAACGCACAAAATTTCAAAGATCATCTCTGATTTTTTCAATCCTTTGGTCTCCCTTTTTATCTTTTTCATTTATATGAGTATACAGTCATATACGCTAAAAGATTCCTTAGTATACTTCCTGCCTATTTTATTATTGATTATGCTTCCTGTGATTATCTGGCTCGTATGGAATGTAAAAACAGGAAGATACACCAATATGGATGTTTCGAACCGGGTACAGAGAAAAACACTCTATATATTTATTGCTGTATGTGTACTTACCTATATTCTTTTTAATTATATCAAAAACGGATATGTGGATTTCATCATGCTGTTTATCCTTATTCTTCTTTTCGCTTTACAGATCAGTAATCTTTATATTAAAAGTTCTATGCATACAGCCTTCAATGTATTTGTAGCAGCTTTGTTTTTCTCATTAAACTGGAAGCTGGGAATTCTTTGGCTGGGTATTGCTGCTTTAGTGGGGATTACGAGAATTATTCTAAAAAGACACACCATTAAAGAAGTATTTATGGGCGCAGGAATAGCATTTTTAATATCTTTTATCTATCTTTATTGCAATATACAATTTCAACATTAGAAGAATATATGAAAATAAATCATCTTACTGCCGCAGAGGAAAACTTTATGAAGCTGTTTTGGAAGTTGAATTCCTTTTATCTTAAGGATGTTATGGAACAACATCCGGAGCCCAAACCACACCAGAACACGGTCTCTACATACTTAAAAATATTAGTTGAAAAAGGCTATTTGTCTACTGTAAAAGAAGGCAGGATTTTTAAATATTCAGTACTTGTTCCTTTTGAAGAATATAAAAAGTTTCTACTGAAAGAGCTTTCCCATCACTTTTTTAATGATTCCGGAAAAGAGATTCTGGAATTTTTAATGAATGAAAAGCTAATTTCACAGAACGATCTGAAAGGATATTTTGATCTTAAAATTGAAATAAAACCTACCAAAATAGAAGAACCGAAATTTGAGTTCGCTGATGAAATTCTAAGTCCTAAAAAAGAGAAGAAAACAAAAGTAAAAGAAAAGGATAAAGATAAAGACAAAAAGAAAAAGAAGAAAAAAATATAAATACCGAGGCTTATGAAAACAAAATTTCTTGAGATAACGGGAAAAGCCAAAGAAGTGATATTTCGTTATCCGATGGTCCTCTTCATGGCTCTGTTAACTTCTTTTGGGGCGATCTATTTATATGAGACCATAAGATCAAGAAATGACTCTTTCACATGCTACATGTTCAGTATCTGTTCCGGCTTGGGAATATCATTGATGTTTGCATTGAAAATACTTTCCCAGCGAATAGGAAAACGGTATCTGCTAGAATCTGCAGGAATTATCGGCCTGGTGGGATTTTTTTTTATTCTGCCCGGCAACAAGAAAGATTTTAATGAAGTCTATGGATATATCATTGCTGTAGCATTCATTCTTTCTCACCTGCTGGTTTCTTTTGTAGCCTTTTTAAACAAAGACAGGGAAATTAGTTTCTGGCAGTATAACAAAAATCTATTTGTCAATATTGTACTTACGGCTATATTCACAGGAGTGCTCACAGCCGGAGTGGAACTGGCTATTTTAGCAATTGACAAACTTTTTGATTTTCAGTTTAATGATAGCGTTTACTTTGATGTATTCTTCTTTCTGGCTATTGCCGGAAGCTGTCTGATTTTCCTGATCTTTAATGAAAGAGGATTGCCAGACCTTGAAGAAGACGGCAAATATCCTGTTGTTTTAAAATTTTTCACCCAGTTTATTCTGATTCCGCTTCTTTGTATCTATGCCATTATTCTTTATTTCTATTCATTTAAAATACTGATCAATTGGCAACTTCCAAGGGGTTGGGTCTCTTATCTGATTCTTGCTTACAGCATGGTAGGAATTCTTGCTTTATTGCTTGTGCATCCATTAAAAGAGGATCATACCAAATCCTGGGTTAAAGTATTTTCAAGATTATTTTACTATACGGTTATCCCTCTGGTTATCCTCCTTTTTGTTGCTATTTTCACCAGACTTTTAGCATATGGCTATACAGAGCCAAGATACTTTGTTTTACTCCTGGCTTTGTGGCTGACAAGTTTAGTGGTTTATTTTATTTTCAACAAAAAGTCAAGCATAAAATTTATTCCTCTGAGCTTATTTATATTGGGGGTATTTTCACTTGTTTTTCCTTACCTAAATGCTTTTAGCGTAGCCAAAAGAAGCCAGAAAAATGAATTGATTAAGTTATTAAAAGAAAATAACCTGCTTACTGGAGGTACAATAGATTTCAATAAAAAGATATCAGATTCTGTGATTGATAAAATGTCATCACAGTTTGAATTTTTGATAAAAAGAAAACAGGAAAGTTTTTTGCTTACTCTCGCAGCCCCTAAAGTTCGGGATAAATGGTCAAAAGATTTTGAAGAACCCTATTACTGGGCAATCAATAACAGCCTTAGAAATTCTTTTACTTATGCTGATAAACATTCCGGAGCACCTGCGTATGAACAACTGACGCTTGAGTCAGAAACAGATGTAGTAAATATTGAAAGCTATCAGTATTTAATTAAATTCCAAAGTTATGGCCAGGAATCAAAAGAAATCAATGGAGATCTGTTTCTTATTGACAATAAGACTGAAAAGATCAAAGTAATCCTGAACTCAAAAGAAGAAGTAGATTTTACTCCGGCTATTGATAAGCTATTTAAAGATAACATCCATAGAAGCGGAACGGTAAAATTAAAAGAAGTGGCTGTAGAAAGTGATCTGGGTAAATATCATATTAAGATTATTTTCCCTACGGTCACAACTCAAAAAGATACTTACAGTAAAGGTGGAAATATTTATTATAATGATGCCTTATTCCTGATCAGAGAAAAATAAAGACATAAAAAAAGCGGCTTAAAAGCCGCTTCATATTTTTTACCAACGTTTTCCACCGCCGTTGTTTCCTCCGCGATCACCTCCGCCACGGTTATTTCCATAGCTTCCGCCACCTCTGTTGTTTCCATAACCACCACCTCTGTTGTTATCGAAACTTCTTCTTGGCTTCTCTTCTCTAGGTTTAGCTTCAGATACGTTAAGCTCTTTTCCGTTGAATTCTTTCTGATTAAGAGCTTCGATAGCTTGTTGTCCTTCTTCATCACCCATCTCTACAAAACCGAAACCTCTTGAACGACCAGTTTCTCTGTCTGTAACGATTTTAGCTGATGATACATCACCAAATTCTGCGAATAGATCATGCAACTCATACTCTTTAGTTGCGTAATTGATGTTTGAAACAAAAATGTTCATTTTAAATAAAATTAAAAAATTAATAAAAATTTGGTATATAAAAGAAAAGCAACATAAATTAATGAACAAATATTGATTCCAAATATAAACGAATGCAAGATACAATAAAAAATCTAAAATCAAAATATTTTTTACCTCCCCTTCATTTTCAAATGTTTTCTCTTATTTATTTTAATCATTAAACAATACATAATTATCGTATAACAATATTTATTTATTAATATACAGACAAAAGTTAAAGTTAGTTAACATAATAATTTATAATAATACTGTCCGTTTTTCACCCTATTAATTTTCATTTTCATTCAAATAAAACAATATTATCCCGGGAACTATTGCAATAATAGTCAATCTACACATTATAATGGTAAAAACGAAGAGGTCATAATCCCGGATTTTTCAAAAAAAACACTGACCTTTATCTGTTAAAAATTGAGAAAATACAGGCTATTAAGAATGCTCTTTATGAACAGCGACTTAAAAAAAAGCAGGCTCCAAAATAAAATGATTGAGAAAATGAATAATCTTCTTTCGATCAATAAATATCATTCTTTTGAAAAGCCCGGTTTTAAACATTAAATTTGCAAAACAAATTATTAAAATTATGAACTACCATACCAGAAAATGGGTAAAACCTGAAGATTTAAATCCTAACCATTCTCTTTTTGGAGGAAGACTTTTACAGTGGATTGATGAAGAAGCTGCGTTATATGCAATTATCCAGTTGGAAAACACAAAAGTAGTCACGAAATTTATCTCCGAAATTAATTTTGTAAGCTCTGCAAAACAGGGAGATATCATAGAAATTGGTATAGAAGCAACCCACTTCGGCTCTTCTTCGGTTACTCTTAAATGTGACGTCCGAAACAAGATGACCCATCAAACGATTATTACAGTTGATAAAATTGTAATGGTAAATCTTGATCAGGATGGAAACCCTGCTCCTCACGGTAAAACTCAGATTGAATTTGTAAAAGACAGATTAAACAGCAGTTTATGACAATCTTCATAAAAAACATGGTCTGCAACAGATGTATTTCTGCTGTTGAAGATATCTTCACCAAAGCTGATGTGAAAATAAGCTCCGTTATATTAGGCGAAGTGGAAACAGAAACTGAAATATCAGCTGACAAAATGAAGACCATTGAAAAAGAGCTGCTCGAAACCGGTTTTGAAAGAATTATGGATTCAGCCCATCAACTGGTTGAAAAAATCAAAAACCTTATCATTGTAAAGGTCAGTGAACTTGACATTGCTGATAATTTTTTGCTTTCCGAATTTTTAAGTTCAAAGCTCCACAAAGACTACAGCGCTCTTTCCAAAACGTTTTCACAAAATGAGAATATTACCCTGGAACAATTCTTTATTCTTCAAAAAATTGAAAAAGTAAAAGAACTCCTTTTATACAATGAATTCAATCTTACCGAAATTGCAGGGAAACTGGGCTATAAAAGCGTCCAGCACCTCTCTACCCAGTTTCGGAACAGTACCGGCTTTACCCCTACTGAATTCAAGAAACTGAAAGACCATCACAGAAAACCTCTGGATAATCTTTAATGTTTGAGCGTGGGAGTGCCAGAGAGTTTAGCGCAGGAAAGAATATAAGCAGTATCGGAATAATTACCTTCGTACTTATAGGGATGAAGTTTTTCCTATTTGGCGTTTTGATAAGAATAAATATAGATATCCTCCCACCCTCTTATTCTAATACTCCCCCGCTCTAAAACCCTCCAACCAAATTTTATAACTATTATCCTTAAATTTATAACAGCATTATTCCTCCTTTTTGGAAATTTGTAATATAAATTTAAGAATCATGGAACAACAGTATAAAATACTCGGAATGACCTGTTCAGGCTGTCAGAAAAAGATTTCCAATCAACTGAACAGCATAGATGGTGTGAAAGCCGATGTAAACCTGGAGAACAATACAGCAACAATCACCTCTGATCACAAAGTTGAACTGTCTGTTTTGAATAATGCTTTGGCCGAAATAGGAAAATACAAACTTGAAGATCCGAATAATCCGGACAAGGCTTTTGTAAAACCTCAGGATCGCGTATCTCCATCTTCAGTATATTATTGCCCAATGGAGTGTGAAGGCGAAAAAGTATATTTCAAACAGGGAGAAAGGTGTCCCGTTTGTAAGATGTATTTAGTTCCTATTGAAGAAAAACTGGCAAAAGATCCCCATCACAAGCCAGCCTATTCCTCCACTCACCTTCCGGAAAATTTCAAAACCAGTGTTGGAAAGCATTATTGCCCCATGTTCTGTGAAGGCGACAAAGTTTATGATGAAAAAGGTGATTGCCCGGTATGTCATATGCACTTAGAAGAAATCACTGAAGATCTTGTAAAAAATACAGATACCCACAGTCACAGTCATCATCATTCCCATACCCATGATCACAGCCATCATCATGCAGCTCCTGCAGTAACGGATGAAATGGCAGGGAAATACTATTGTCCCATGTATTGTGAAGGTGATAAAACTTATGATTCTAACGTAGGCTGCCCTGTTTGCGGAATGGATCTGGTAAAATACCCTGAAAAGAAAACAGCAAAATATACCTGTCCTATGCATCCTGAAATCATCCGGGATGAACCGGGAGACTGCCCTATTTGCGGAATGGACCTCGTAAGAATGCCAGACAGCGGAGATGATGAGGAAGATGAAACCTACACTCTCTTAAAAAGAAAATTCATTACTTCATTGGCATTTACTATCCCCGTTTTCATTCTTTCAATGGGTGGAATGTTTATCAATTTTCCTTTTTCCCATCAGGTGCAGGGATTTATTGAGCTGGCCTTGACACTTCCGGTTATGTTTTACTCCGGGTGGTTCTTGCTGAAAAGAGGCTGGGTTTCCTTCAAAACATGGAACCTCAATATGTTTAGCCTTATCGCACTGGGAGTTGCAGCTGCATTTATATTCAGTATTACAGCATTAGCTTTTCCGGATATTATTCCACATGAAATCCGTGGGCACAATCATGAAATCCCTTTATATTTCGAAGCAGTCTGTGTCATCTTAACATTGGTTATTTTAGGGCAATTGATGGAAGCGGCAGCTCATAAAAAAACAGGAAATGCCATTAAGGAATTAATGAACCTGTCACCGGATGAAGCTAATCTTATCGTCAATGGTGAGGAGAAAAAAGTTCTGCTTTCCCAGGTAAAAATCGGAGACCTGCTAAAAGTAAAACCCGGTGAAAAAATTCCGGTTGACGGTAAAATTACAGAAGGAAGCTCAATTGTAGATGAAAGTATGATCACGGGAGAGCCTGTTCCTGTGGAAAAGAATATTGATGACAGAGTATCTTCAGGAACCATCAACGGGAATCAGGTATTCATTATGAAAGCTGAAAAAGTAGGTGACGAAACCCTTCTTTCGCAAATTATAAAAATGGTAAATGAAGCCAGCAGAAGTAAAGCACCTATTCAGAAGCTTACTGATAAGGTTTCAAAAGTATTTGTTCCGGTAGTCATTCTTATTGCGGTCCTTACCTTTTTTCTATGGCAGTTTTTTGGTCCGGAAGGAAAAAGAAGTTTATTTGCTTTCATCAATGCGGTGGCGGTTTTAATTGTAGCCTGTCCGTGTGCTCTTGGGCTTGCAACCCCTATGTCTCTGATGGTAGGAATAGGGAAAGGAGCTAAGAACGGTATCCTGATCAAAAATGCAGAGGCTCTCGAGCAAATGAATAAGGTAAATGTTCTGATCACAGACAAAACAGGAACTTTAACGGAAGGGAAACCCTCTTTGGAATATATTGAGACGGTAAACAGTGAAGACAAAAATCAAATCTTACAGTTAGCATTTTCGCTCAACCAAAATTCTGAACACCCTTTATCCAATGCGGTTATAAAAAGAGCTAAAGAAGAAAATATTGCCGCTGAAAAAGTAGATCAGTTTGAAAACATTTCAGGAAAAGGAGTGAAAGGTAAAATCAATGGGAAGATGGCTTATCTAGGAAACGAAAACCTTGTCACTTCTCATCAGATACAGATTCCGGACAGTTTAAAGCAAAAAGCCATAGAAGTACAGTCAAAAGCACATACGATCTCTTATATTGCACTGGATCAAAAAGTATTGGGCTTCATAAGCTTTACAGACAAAATTAAATTAAGCTCCAAAAAAGCAGTGGAAAGACTGATGAGCGAAGGAATTGATGTGATCATGATGACCGGAGATAATGAACATACCGCGAAAGCAGTAGCTGATGAACTGGGAATCAAACATTTTAAAGCCAACTGTCTTCCTGAGGATAAACTGAATGAAGTAAAAAAACTACAGCAGCAGGGAAAAATAGTTGCGATGACCGGTGACGGAATTAATGACTCTCCTGCCCTTGCACAATCCAACGTAGGAATTGCCATGGGAACAGGAACAGACGTCGCTATAGAAAGTGCTGAGATTACATTGCTCAAAGGAGATATTCTGGGAGTAGCAAAAGCTAAGCTGCTAAGCGAAAAACTTCTTAAAAACATTAAAGAAAATCTATTCTTTGCATTTATCTATAATGTATTGGGAGTTCCGGTAGCGGCAGGATTATTGTATCCATTCTTTGGAATTCTATTATCACCCATGATTGCAGCTGCAGCCATGAGCATCAGTTCCTTATCGGTGATCCTGAATTCATTGAGGCTAAATTCCGTAGATCTGGATATAAAATAATAAAATGAAAAAAGAGAATCTTTACATTGGATGCTCAGGATTTTATAATAACGACTGGAAAGGGTCGTTATATCCTGAAAATGCTCCAGGTAAAGATTTTCTTTCTTTATACGCCAGGGCTTTTAATGCTGTAGAGATCAACTCTACATTTTATAGGATTCCAACAGCCAAAACTCTTTTAAAATGGTATGATGAAACTCCGGAGCTATTCAGATTCTTTATTAAGATTCCCAAAGCCATCACTCATCAGAAACGCCTTACAGAATCAAAAGAAGATATTATAAGCTTCTGTACTCATATTCAAAACAACCTGAAGGATAAGCTTTCCGGTTTTCTGTACCAATTCCCTCCTTCCTTTAAAAATACCCCGGAGAATCTTAACCTCATTCTTGATAATCTTGATTTTAATTTTTTAAATGTTATTGAATTCCGTCACGAATCATGGTGGCAGAAAGAAATATTTGATTTCTTAAAAAATATCAATACTGTATTTTCAGGAGTAAGCTTCCCCGGAAACCTCCCTGAAGATGTAGTCATTAATCATCCTGAAATAATCTATTACAGACTGCATGGGAAACCTGTTCTCTATAAATCCGAGTACAGCAATGATTTTCTTGACCATCTTGCCGCCAAACTCAAGATGACGAAACAAACAGCCTTTATATTCTTCAACAATACCTGGGGAACTTCCGCTGTTAAAAATGCAATCTACTTACAAGAGATTTTATAATCCTTTTTTAATTTCAACAATATAAACGGTATCAATTTGTTAAAATTAAATAATTCCCCACAATAGGAAGAATTATTTAATTTCAATGAAAATAGAGAAACTCTATTGTTTTCGCATTTATAAATGTTAAAAAACAGATAAAACAAAAACATAAACTTATAATCAACAGATTAATTGAAATATGCTTTAAAATAAAGTTCTTAAAATAACCTT
Organism: Chryseobacterium sp. KMC2; assembly: GCF_016756935.1. Taxonomy (NCBI): domain Bacteria; kingdom Pseudomonadati; phylum Bacteroidota; class Flavobacteriia; order Flavobacteriales; family Weeksellaceae; genus Chryseobacterium; species Chryseobacterium sp. KMC2. The sequence continues at coordinate 134,847 of NZ_JAESIT010000013.1, read as the reverse complement.
AAAAAGAAAAAACACCTTAAATAATGGCATATAATTTGTTAACTTTTCAGTGTTATTTTTAACGATTTTTAACAATTTAATTTCCATTACCTTTATGAGAAAAATTTTTGCGGGAAAGTCAAAAAACACGACTTTTCTCGGGATGTTTGCATTGATGAGTGCAACTTCGGTTTTATTGAACAGCTGTAACTTCAAGAATGATGTGAATGAAAAGCTCAATTCACAAGAACATCCTACCGCGGAAATAGTCCCCAAAATAGATGATGAAAATATAGATCCTGATAAAAGGATCATCTACCTTACTTTTGATGACGGCCCGAACCAGGGCACAGAAAACCTGTTAAAAATCCTGAATAAAAGAAATGTATGTGCTACAGCTTTTCTTGTAGGAAAACATGCCTATGGAAGTAAAAAGCAAAAGGATGATTTTGAACTTTTAAAGCAGAATCCTCTTATTGAGCTTGCCAATCACAGCTTCAGCCATGCCCACAACAAATACACAGATTTTTATAAGAATGCACAGGCAGTGGTACATGATTTTGATATTGCAAAAGACAGCCTTAAACTTCAGGATAAAATTGCCAGAACTCCGGGGAGAAATATCTGGAGACTCAACAATATTAACGTAACTGATATTAAGAGCTCTACTCTTGCAGCAAACGGACTTAAAAATGCAGGCTATAAAGTAATCGGATGGGATCTCGAATGGAGGCCTTCACAAAAAATGACTCTAAAAGGGAGCCATGAAGCCATGTTGAAAAAAGTAGACAGCATCTTCATTAACGACCTTGAAAAAACTTCAAGACACCTTGTTTTTCTTACTCATGATCAATACCTTAGAGATACTGACTCTATCAACGAATTAGATCTGTTTATTGAAAAGCTGCAGAAAAGCAACAAATTCGTTTTCAGAAAGATTTCACAATATCCGAAGATTAACGAAGTTTTGAACTAATATTTTTTTGAAAAAAGTATAGCCTAAAATTAATCTATAGGCAGAAACTGTCAAGTAAATTTCGGAAATTTGCATTTATGAGCATTAAAGAAAATTATCAGACGATAAAAGACCGGCTTCCGGAAGGTGTACAGCTGGTTGCTGTTTCCAAAACACATCCTGTTTCAGCCATACAGGATGTTTATGATTTGGGGCAAAAAGTATTTGGCGAAAATAAAGTTCAGGAACTGATGGAAAAATCCCCTTTACTTCCTGATGATATTCAATGGCATCTGATTGGGCATTTACAGACCAACAAGGTAAAATATATTGCTCCTTTTATAGACACTATACAAAGTGTAGATTCTGAAAAATTATTATCTGAAATCAATAAAGAGGCCGGAAAGAATAACAGGATCATCAAGGTTTTGCTGCAGGTAAAAATTGCCGCTGAAGACAGCAAGTTCGGACTTGAAATTCATGAAGCTGAAAACCTTTTTAAACAGTATATTGATGGTCAATATTCTCATATCGAAATTACCGGTTTAATGGGAATGGCTACTTTCACCGATGACGAACAACAGGTGAGAAAAGAATTTTTAACCTTAAAAGGCCTTTTTGATGAATTAAATAAACTAAAATCATTGAAAACCTTATCAATGGGTATGAGTGATGATTTCCCGGTAGCTATTGAATGTGGTGCCAATTCAGTGAGAGTGGGATCGGCTATTTTTGGAAGAAGAGATTATTCAAAATAGAATTTTTAGGTACAGTTTTTGCTAATAATTGAAACAAAAAATTTAAATTTGCAACTATGCAAAAAATCCTTATAGTAGAAGACGAAAAAGCAATCTCGGGAGTACTTCACAGTATTCTTTCTGATGAACTTACCGAATATGAATTTGTTATCGCTGAAGACGGCCTTGAAGGCTACAAGCAGGTAGAAAAAGAAGATTTCGCTTTAGTGATTTCTGATATTAAGATGCCTAAGCTTTCAGGAACCGAGCTTTTGAAACAAAGTCTCGCCTTAAAGCCTGAAACTACTTTTATTATGATCTCGGGTCACGCAGATATTGATTCTGCTGTTTCCTGCCTTAAAGAGGGTGCATACGACTTCATTTCCAAACCTATTGACATCAACAGACTGATCACCAGTGTAAAAAATGCTTTGGTAAAGGAAACCCTGAAGAAAGAGAACAAAAATCTTCAGACGGAGAACAAAACATTAAAGAGAAAAGTAAATAAAAAGTACCAGATGATCGGAACCTCTCCTGCTTTGCAGAAGATTCAGGATATGATCGAAAAGGTAGCTGTTTCTGACGCCAGAGTACTGATTACAGGACCTAACGGTGCCGGAAAAGAGTTGGTAGCTCACGCCATTCACAACCAAAGTGAGCGTGCAAGGGGACCGATGATTGAGGTAAACTGTGCTGCCATCCCTTCTGAACTTATTGAATCTGAGCTTTTCGGACACGTAAAAGGATCTTTTACCGGTGCTATTAAGGATAAGCAGGGAAAATTTGAGCAGGCAAACGGAGGTACTATCTTCCTGGATGAGATTGGTGATATGAGCCTTATTGCTCAGGCTAAAGTACTGAGAGCTCTTCAGGAAAGCAAAGTTTCTCCTGTAGGAAGTGATAAGGAAATAAAAGTTGACGTAAGAGTAATTGCGGCAACCAATAAAAATATGCAGAAAGAAATTGAGGAAGGAAAGTTCAGAGAAGATCTTTACCACAGGCTTTCTGTTATAGAAATTTACGTTCCACCATTGGACGAAAGAAAAGAAGATATCAAATTATTAGTTGACCATTTCTCCGGTATGATTGCCGATGAACACGGTACTGCTGTGAAAAAATTTGATGATAAAGCTATTGAAGCGTTAAAAGCGCTTTCATGGACTGGAAATATCAGAGAGTTAAGGAATGTGGTGGAGAGGTTAATTATTCTTGGTGGAAACTCTGTTTCTGAAAGTGACGTTGCAAGTTTTGTAAGGAAATAATTGAATTATTATTTACAATATATAAAAATTTGCAGTATCCATACTGCAAATTTTTTTTTGACTTATTTTGAATATAAACTATATGAATCTTAAAATATTATGAACTTTTTAAACAAAAAATATACGAAAGAATGCCTGACTTTGGCTCTGCCTGTTATGCTTACTCAGGTAGGGCAAGTTTCAGTAAATTTATTTGACAATATTATTGTCGGAAAACTTTTAGGAGCGGATGCACTGGCCTCTGTTTCATTAGGAAATGCCGTATTTTTCTCAATCTTTGTATTGGCACTTGGGTTTTCATTTGCCATACCTCCGTTGGTATCAGAAGCACATTCAAAGCAGGATCATGCAACCATTAATTCTGTTTTCAGTCATGGGTTTGTGATCAATATGTCCGTAGGAATTATCCTGATGGTGGTTTTACTCCTGGCAATGCCACTACTCTACCATTCCGGGCAACCCGCAAAGATCATCCCTGATACAGTGGATTTTCTAAGTATTATGGTCATCAGTATGATCCCTTTTATGGCTTTTCAGACTCTCCGTGAGGTTTCTGAAGGGCTGTCTTATACTATTGGGGTTACCAAAGCTACTATCATTGCCAATATCATCAATATTGCTTTGAACTATGTATTTATTAAAGGGCTCTGGGGTTTTCCTCCAATGGGTGTAAAAGGATCTGCTCTGGCAACACTGATTTCCAGAATCTTTATGGTTGTTTTCCTTTATTTTGTATTGATTAAAGAAGAAAGAACCAAACGTTATATCAAAGATTTCTCTTTAAAAATCCAGGATTTTTCAAAGAAAATGTTCGATAAAATGATAAAATTAGGCTTACCGACTGCTTTACAGATGTTCTTTGAAGTAACGGCTTTCGCTGGGGCAGCTTTCATCTGTGGACTTATTTCCGCTCATGATATTGCTTCACACCAGATTGCCCTTAGTATGGCTTCATTTACCTTCAACTTGTGTGTAGGTTTCAGTGTTGCTTCTACGGTAATGATCGGACGAAAACTTGGTGAACAGAACTTTGTGGAATTAAGAAAAGTGGGAATCAATAATTTGAAGATCGCCTTTATTTTTATGTGCATCTGCGGACTGGTCTTTATTTTAGGAAGAAATATATTGCCTACTTTCTTTACTAAAAAAGAAGAGGTGGAAGTGATTACCCTGGCCTCAAAACTAATGATCATTGCCGCTTTATTCCAACTTTCTGACGGGATACAGGTAACGGCATTGGGAATGCTGAGAGGTTTACAGGACGTTAAAATACCTTCTATTTACACCTTTATAGCATATTGGGTTATTACCATTCCTCTAGGCTATTTCTTCTGTGTAACGTTAGAAATGGGAGCTTTCGGAATGTGGATTGCTCTGGGATTAGGTTTAACGGTCTCAGCCGTTTTCCTTGTCAAACGATTTTTAAATATGTCTGCAAAAAGAATTAAGCAGAATACATAAATAAAACGTATGAAAACATCAACGCAGGGCTTAAAGCTCTGCGTTTTTTTTATTAGATTTTGTTACATTTGCCTCCGCTAATTAATCATCATGAAAAAAATATTATTCCTGCTTACTTTATCCGCAGGATCTTTATACCAGGGGCAAACCAATAGATTCACCTATGAACTTCAGTACCGGAAAGATGCTTCAGAAGAATACAGAAAGAATATGATGAATCTGGATATCAATCCAAAATCTGTTACATTTTATGATAAAACCTTTGCCGATTATGACTCTATAAACAAACAGGCTCATGAAGCCGTTTCCCGCTACAGTACAAAAACCGACCAGGTCATCGAAAGAAAACCCGATTCTTTCAAAAACAAATGGTACAGAGACTTTTTTGATTATTTTGTTGTAGAAACAAATGATGAAATGAAATGGAAGCTGCTGCAGGAAACCCAGCAATACAACGGCTATACACTTCAGAAAGCTACCACAGATTTTGGAGGCAGAACCTGGAACGCCTGGTTCTCCAATGATGTGAATATCAAGGAAGGTCCTTATAAATTCCGTGGACTTCCGGGATTGATCTTTATCCTGGAAGATACCGACAAAAATTTTGTGTATAAACTGATCAACAATAAGAAACTTGATACTTATTATGATACCAAAGAATTTGTGGAAACCCATTATGGAAAACCTGCCATTCCTATAACGAACGAAAAATTCAATACATACATTGCAGATATTTACCAAAATCCTACGAGAATGTTTTCAGAAAAAATAAAAAACGGGCAAAAAGCAACTTTTAAAAATGAAAGCGTAGAATCTATCGAAGAACTTAATAAGAAAAAAGAGATGCTTCAGAAAGGCATTAAAGGACGATATATCTATATTGAAAAGGATAAGGAACCGGTATTCAAAAGTAAATAATACTTTATCTAAAGAAGTAATCCCATTATAAAACAAAATCAGTTGTTTCTTACTAAAAAAAACAACTGATTTTAATTGATATGCTTTAGGATTGTTTTCTCAAAGATTCCGGTGGAACCCTGGCCTATTTATTAAATCTAAATTATAATCCCGCCATATCCAATATAGGTCAACTCCGCTCCTTCTACAAATTTCTGAAAGCTTGTATTATTATCGGCTTTTTCATTGTAAAGTTCAAAATAATATTCTTCAGGATTAACGTTGTTTCCTAATATACTTTCTAATGTACCTTTTTTCAGATTTTCATTTCTACGAAATATCCAGAATGAGAATCTTTTAGTCTGAGGATCTGTATTTAATAAAGGTAATTCGTTGACAACTGATATCTTCACATGCGCATTACCATTAATAAGCATAGGATCTAGTAATCCATTTTCAAAAATCAGCTTAAACCTGTCTCCTATATTTTCCGGAAATTCAATACTCTTAACCACATTAATAATAGCTCTGTTTTTTTCGAGCCTGACTTGAGTCTTTCGATATTTTAAATGTTCTTGTTTCTTATATTGGGTTTCAAAATGTTCTTTTGCAGGATAATGTTTTCCACTATCGATATTTTCGGTCTGCCCTTTCCCTTTAATGGCAAAAAAAACAATAAAGGCAATTGTAAAGATGTGTTTCATATGCAATAGTTTTATCCAATCTTTTTCCCAAGAATCTTTAAACTTCTTTCGATTCCATCCAGAATGGCTACATTGGGAAGGGTTCCCCAATCTTCAAATCCGAAGTGTCGGAATAGCTTTAAACTGGGTTCGTTATGAAGGAAAATAAGTGCCACGAGATTATGTACTCCAAATTTTGTGGCATTATCAATACAATACTCAAGGATTGTTTTTCCATAGCCTTTTCCTCTGCAGCTTTCATCCAGATAAATGCTTACCTCTACTGTTCCGCTGTACGCAGCTCTTTCATGGAATGAGCTGAAACTTACCCATCCTATGATCTGGTCTTCAGAATCTTGAACAATCCACAGCGGTCTTGTTTCAGGGTTATGCTCCTCAAACCACTCTTGCTTACTTTCCACGGAAACTTCTTCTACATCTGCAGTTACCATCCTTGAAGCAATTGTTGAATTGTAAATGGCCACAATTTTATTTAAATGAGCCCTCTCAGCATTTCTGAACTTTAATTTTTCCATTGATCTTGATTCAACTTTTTCAATACAAAAATACTAAATTTTAAAAACACCCCTTAATAAACAAAGCTTATTTTCAAATTTCAATACTTAAATAAAACGAACCCCTAAATATTTCAACACAAACCTCAAAACAAAATTATATAACTTAATATTCTTCTATTTCAAATCTTTTAAAATCCTGTTTAAACTTCTTACCGTTATTCCCAGATAAGCCGCCATATCTTCTTTAGAAATTTGAATACCTTGTTTTTCCTGCATTTTTATGAGCTGGGTTAAAGTATGTTCCGTGGTGTAAAGTTGTTGATAAGAAGCTCTGCTGGAAGTATTAATAATCCGTTCTGCGAAGGATTCCAACAGTATGTTATTCAGACGGAGATCATTTTTAATCAAGGACCTGAAAAAAGGAATACCCACTGTATAAACCTCTACTTCTGATAGGGCTTCAACACTGCATAAACAATTGGTATTTTTGATTACCTCTACTTCCCCGATAATTTCTCCACTTCCCAAAAATTCAACAATATATTCTTTCCCGTTTTCTTCCATTAAAAAACATTTGACCACTCCTTTTTTAATCAGGATAACCCTGGAGAGCTGCTCACCCTGTACTGTTATTTTTTCTCCTCTGGAAAAAGAGTTCACGGCAATATCTTCCTTATTCTCCTGTTTTGCGTATAGATCTTCGAGATAGTTTAAAAATGTATGATTCGTTCTTAACATGCTGGTCCGGGACAAATGTCCTTGGTTGATTTATTTTTTATGCTGAATTTTGTCGACAGAAAATTACAAAACTAAAATGAATAATCACATAACAACCATTGCCTTTGATGCAGATGATACCCTATGGATCAATGAACCTTATTTTCAGGAAGCAGAAAAAGAATTCTGTGTACTTCTTGAGGACTATCTGCCGCAGCATTCCGTATCGCAGGAATTGTTTAAAACTGAAATGCAAAATCTGCATTTATATGGATATGGGGTAAAGGGATTTATGCTGTGTATGATTGAAACGATAGGCAGAGTTACCAGCAACACCGCTTCCCTGCAGTTAGTGAACAAAGCCATTGAGCTGGGACAGAACCTTTTGCAAAAACCTATTGAACTTCTGGATGGGGTTACAGAAACTCTCGAAAGCCTGAAAGGAAAATACAGACTGGTTGTTGCCACTAAAGGTGATCTGCTGGATCAGGAGCGAAAATTAAAAAATTCAGGATTACAGGAGTTTTTTCATCATATTGAAATCATGAGTGACAAGAAAGAGAATGATTATAAAAAATTACTGAAGCATCTTGACTGCCAGCCGGGGAACTTTTTAATGCTTGGAAACTCTATAAAATCAGATATTTTACCTGTACTTGAAATTGGAGGATCGGCAGCCCATATTCCTTACCATGTTACCTGGAGCCATGAACAGCATGATGTTAATTTAGAACATCCCAATTTTATGGAATTGGAAAGTATTGACGAAATTCTGAAATACCTCTAGGATAAGGTAATAATTCATTTATTATAATCCTGTTATACATAAAAGAAGGCTGTTTTTCAACAGCCTTCTTTTTATTATTTCTTCAAACATTTTTCAAGGAACTGATCCTGCTCCCATAAAAGATGTAAGATATTTTCTTTCGCCTGGTATCCATGTGATTCTTTTGGAAGAAGAACCATTTTAACCGGGGCTCCCAGATTTTTCAGAGCCTGGAAATATCTTTCCGTCTGCAATGTGAAAGTTCCCGGGTTATTGTCTGCATCCCCATGCACCAAAAGAAGTGGTGTTTTCATTTTATCTGCATTCATAAACGGAGACATGGTATTATAGATCTCCGGAATATCCCAGTAATTTCTCTGCTCACTCTGGAATCCGAAAGGTGTCAGTGTTCTGTTATACGCTCCACTTCTGGCAATACCACAGGCAAAGAGATTGGAATGTGTCAAAAGATTTGCCGTCATGAAAGCTCCATAGGAATGTCCTCCAACAGCCACTTTCTTTTTGTCGATATATCCCAACTGATCTACAGCATTGATGGCAGCATCGGCATTGGCTACCAGCTGAGGAATGAAGGTATCATTAGGCTCAGTTTTTCCTTCACCAATGATTGGGAAAGCAGCATCATCCAAGACAGCATATCCTTTTGTTGTCCAGTATACGAAAGAACCGTAATACGGGAAGGTAAATTCATTTGGATTTTGGGTATTCTGCCCTGCCGTATTTTTATCTTTATATTCTGTAGGATAAGCCCAAATTAACAGAGGAAGTTTTTCTTTCTTCGCTTTTCTATCATAATTTGCCGGTAAATAAAGTGTTCCAGTCAGAGTAACGCCATCATTTCTTTTATAGGTAATTACTTCTTTATAAACATCTTTAATACTCTCAAAAGGATTGGCAAAATGCGTTACCGTTTCTGTTTTATTAGACTTAATATTCTTTTTAAAATAGTTCGGATACAAACTTGGAGATTCCTGGGTGGTTAGAATCTCTCCTTTTGAAGGATTCAGAATATCAATGATACTCTCTTTCGTATTTTTAAGGTTGGAGGTATACAGTCTCTTTTTCTTCAGTGATTTCACATCCATCTCATCAATAAAAGGATGTTGCCCATCTTTTGTAAACCCGTCCCCAATAAGATAAGCTTTACCTCCTTTCAGGTCAATAACAGATCTTCCGTATTGGTTTTTTACTCTATTAAATTTTCCCGGATCACTGTAGACATCCTGATAATTTCGGTCTTCAATTATTTTGGATTCATTGTTATTAAAATCGACAAGGAAAGATTTTGTATTTCTGGTATCATACCAGCCTTCAGAAACTACGGCATAATGATCATTGGTCCAGTTAACATCTTCATACCTCTGTTTTGTTTTGAAGAATGATTTTGGAGCGGCAGTAAACGGAGCTTCCCACATAAAGATTTCATCTCTGTATTCCGAAGCTTTAGACTGGTCTCCCCCATCAAGTGCTTCAGCAAACACCAGCGTTGAAGGGGCATCGCTTCTCCATGACAAATCTCTTTTTCCGGTTCTTACTGATGAAAAACCTTTCGGCATAATCTCATTTAGGGGAACTTCATTCACCACTTTTACAGCGTTTCCTTTTATATCGTACACCGTTGTCGTTATTGGAAATCTGCTTAAAGGAACAATATAAGAGAATGGTTTCTTAATAACGGTTGCCATTAAATAATTTCCATCAGGAGAAAAGCTTAAGCCGGTATACATATCCTGATCTTTTACTTTTTTAAGACCTCCGTTAAGATCAACACTGTATACTTCAGAAGCGGTAAGAACCTCAAAATTCTTCTCATCCTGCGGATTCTTTAAAAGATCCTGGTATGTTCTGTTCTGAGATACTTTTCCATCAGCAGTAGAAACAATAGGTCCTGTTGGAAGATCCTTGCTGGAATCAATTAAAGCAGGTCTGTTTTGAGGAAGGGTTTTAATTAATAAGCTCTGTGAATCATTATACCATACATAGGGTGATCCCAGGTTGGCATTCAAAACATCTCCGGTAATTTTTTTGGCAGTAGCTGTTTCCATGTCTACAATCCAAAGCTCCACTCCTTTAGCGGTAGTATTGGTAAAAGCCAGTTTTTTTTCATCCGGAGAGAATGAAGTATATGTAATTTTAGCATCTGCCGGTAAATTCTTTACCTGAACCTCATTCTTATCATTAATCTTCCTGATTTTAAGGTTATTCAGGTAATTGGCAGTACTTGCAATATTGGTAACGGGATTAATCCTCAGCCCTCCCAATTTCATCTCCTGCTGGCTAAGATCGCTCAGCGTCTTATAAGTGGGACGATACATAAAAACAACCCAGTCTTTTTTGTTGTTCATCAGAACACCGGGCGGCCTATCATAGTCTGCAAGTTTAAGGATTTCTGCCGAGGGTTTTTGATACGTAATATTTTCCTGTGCATCATAAAAATTGAGAAATGCCAGAAGGCAAATAGTCAGTTTTATCTTCATAAAATCATTTTTCACGAATTTAGTGATTTTTAATAAATTTTTAAACACTCACTCACAAGATCCTTTACAAATCCCACTATATCGATACTGGAAATAAAAAAAGAGCATTAAACAATGCTCTTTTATATCTATTTTTGAAATCAGCTTACCAATCTGAAGCCCGTTTTCTCTTTTCTATCATATGATCTACTGAAAACTTTCCTGCACCAAATGCCATAAGCAGAAGATACACGGAAAGATAAATAAGACTCAGCTCTCTCTTTTCAAAAGGATCTGCGCCATGAATAAAAAAGCCAGCAATAGCCATTGTAAAGATCAGAAATCCTAAAGAGATTCTTGTGAAAAGTCCTAATATCAGTAAGATTGAACAAACAAATTCCGCAAACACCGTAAGAATCAGGGAGATCTGAGGCCCTAATCCCATAAAATCAAAAAATTCAATTTTACCGCCTTCCAATAACATCTGAAGCTTTGGAAACCCATGAGAAAGCATTGCAAAACCTACAAAAACTCTCACTGCAAATAAAATAATATCTTTAAGTATTGAGCTGGAATTTGAATCAGTATAGTTCATTTACTAAAAAATTTAGACTAAGGTAATAAAAATCTTTTAATACAACGGGATTACAGCGTTTTTTAGTCTATCTGTAACCAAAGTTTTTTAAATCTCTGTCGTTCTTTCGCCAATCTTTTTTCACTTTTACGAATAAATTCAAGTGAATTTTCTTGGAAAAGAATTTTTCAAGATCCAATCGTGCTTCAGTCCCTACTTTCTTGATAGCCTCACCTTTATGCCCAATAATAATTCCTTTTTGGGTATCTCTTTCTACATAAATAATAGAATCTATAAAAATAATTCCTTCTTTTTCTTTAAACTGTTCTGTAACCACTTCTACAGAGTAAGGAATTTCTTTATCATAATTCAAAAGAATTTTCTCACGAATAGCCTCATTCACGAAAAACCTTTCCGGCTTGTCCGTATACTGATCTTTATCATAATAAGGCGGGTTTTCAGGTAGTAAAGATTTTAATTTAGGCAAGATAACCTCTGTATTGAAAGCATTCAGTGCAGAAATTGGAAGAATCTCCGCTTTCGGAATTTTATTGTGCCAGTCTTCTACTAATTTTTCAAGTCCTTCCTGTGTAGTCTGATCAACTTTATTCAGTAAAAGAAGGACAGGAACAGGAATTTTATTCAGTTTATCTATTAAAAACTCTGATGGTTCTGCTTTATCGGTAACATCTACAATAAATAAGAACACATCAGCATCCTGCAAAGAATCCTTTACAAAATCCATCATTTTTTCCTGAAGACCATATTTTGGATCCAATACTCCCGGAGTATCAGAAAATACGATCTGCAGATCATCTTCATTATAAATCCCAAAAATTCTGTGACGCGTTGTCTGCGCTTTCTGCGTTACAATCGCTAACTTCTCTCCCATCAACTGGTTAAGAAGAGTCGATTTTCCGGCATTGGGCTTTCCAACTATATTTACAAATCCTGCTTTGTGCATAAAAATATTATTACGAACTGCAAAGTTAGTAAAAACAAAATTGGTCTTAGGGTGAATCTCCATATTTAAAAAGAAAAAAGAGAGTTATTTGGCTTTATGCAGCATTACAAAAAAGAATTTCTAAGGGGAACCTGATAAGAAAAATGACATTCCTCTGCTTACTGAGGCATCCGATTAATCATTAGAGCAGCCAGTGGTCTATCCTCCCAAGGATAATACATCAGGAATTTTATCAACTTTTATTCTTCTTTTATTTCAAAAAAAATTATAGGATTATTTTGCATTACATTACTTAAAACTGATACTTTTGAATATTAGAATTCATATGTATGAATATAGACCAGATTCTTGATCAGATTTATCTCCTTCCTGAAGCCTCAAAAAAAAGTTTAAAAGAACATATTACCGAAGTTTCTCATCCTAAAGGTTTTTGCCTGATGGAAGCCAATAAAGTAATCCCTTACCTTTATTTTATCCGCAAAGGTATCGCCCGTGCTTATGCCAGTACTTCAGAAAATGACATTACATTTTGGTTTGGGAGTGAAGGTCAGTGTATCCTTTCCATGAAAAGTTATGTAGAGGATAAGCCTGGTTACGAGAGCATTGAACTTCTGGAAGACTGCGAATTGTACCAGCTGGAAACCGAAAGTTTAAGAAAACTGTTCAATGAGGATATTCACATTGCCAACTGGGGAAGAAAATTGGCGGAAGCTGAAATGATCAAATCTGAGGAACTGATTATTTCCAGACAGTTTAAAACATCTTTGGAGCGCTATAAAGATCTTATGTTTTATCAATCTGACTTACTCAAAAGAGTTCAGCTTGGCTATATTGCTTCTTACCTCGGAATTACTCAGGTAAGCCTGAGCCGGATACGGGCAGAGATCAAGTAGCTTAAAGAAGGTGTAAGCTACAAGTCCATCCTTTTCTTATTTCAGGTACTCAACTTTTTCATCATATTCCTCAATCCCGGAAGATTGAAATCAATTCTTTACAGAATCTATATACTTCCTTCTTCCAGTCTCCGACTTCTTTCTGTACAATATTCCCCGATCTCATTTTTTAACAATTGTAAAATTTTGTTTGCTTTAAAATTCTGAAATTTGCAGTAGAAAAATTAACAAAAATGAATTGGATCATATTAGTTATCGCAGGATTATTTGAAGTTGCCTTCGCATCATGTTTGGGAAAGGCAAAAGAAACATCAGGAACGGAAATGTACCTTTGGTATACCGGGTTTCTGATCACGATGACTATAAGCATGCTTTTGCTTATCAAAGCCACTCAGACCTTGCCTATCGGAACGGCTTATGCCGTATGGACAGGAATTGGAGCTGTAGGAACAGCTTTAATGGGAATTTTCTTCTTTAAGGACCCTGTAAGCTTCTGGAGAGTATTTTTTATTGTAACGCTTATCGGTTCTGTAGTAGGATTGAAAGCTGTTTCTTCTTCACATTAAGATTCGACCTTAAAAAAGCACATAAACTTCTATCTATATTTAAAAATGGAACCGTCTTCTATATGAAGGCGGTTTCGCTTTTCTCACACTTATCTTCAGCATTTCAAGCTTCCATTATTTTTAGCTTATCCATAAAAAAACCTGCCGAAGATAGGCAGGTCTAATTTATTTTTTGAAAACCAACGGTAAGATTTCGTTCTCTCTTAATCCGTATTTTTTGATTTCTTCCTGGGGAAATTTCTGAGAATAGAAATTCACTTCTGTTTCGAAACCTGCTTTTTGCAAACGATCAAAATAATCCATCCCATACCAGCGGACATGGTCATACTGTCCAAAATGTTTCTGGCGTTCTTTCGGATCTTTAATGGTAAAATCTTCATAGGTTTTTTCCAATGAATTTTTCATCGGAACCTGAAGTATCCCCCATCCTCCGGGTTTCATTACTCTGTACAATTCACTCATTGCTTTGGCATCATCTTCAATATGTTCCAAAACATGATTACAGAAGATAATATCAAAACTTTCATCCTCAAAAGGTAAGTTCAGGATATCCGCCTTTACATCTACAATCGGAGAATATAAATCCGCTGAAATATAATTCAGATTGCTCATTCTCTTAAATTTCCTTAGAAATTCCTGTTCAGGAGCAATATGCAGAACTTTATAGCTTTTAATAAAAAAATCAGTTTCATTCTGAAGGTAAAGCCACATCTGGCGGTGTCTTTCCAGACTCAGTGTTCCCGGAGAAAGAGCATTCTCTCTCTGCTTTCCATACCCGTAAGGCAGAAATTTCCGATACGACCTTCCGTCTATAGGATCAAAGAACTGATCTCCTTTAAAAAACTGATAAATAAGCGGCCTCGCCCAGATGCTCATTTTGATAAGCATCGGACGTGGAATTTTATTCAGTAAAAGTTTCGTTATTTTTTTCATTAAAAATCCAGCTGGAACTGCTTTTCTTCATCGCTTTGAATTCCTAAAGCTTCGTAAATATATTGGAATGTAGAAAGCAACACAGGTTTACCATTGATTACAGCCACATCATGTTCAAAGTGAGCAGAAGGTAAGTTATCTAAAGTAGTTACAGTCCATCCGTCATTATGGAATTTCACTTTTTCAGTTCCAAGATTGATCATCGGTTCAATAGCAATAGCCAAACCGTCTTTAATCACTTTTCCGCTTCCTTGTCTTCCATAGTTGGGCACCTGTGGGTCTTCATGCATTTTTCTCCCTAAACCATGTCCTACAAGCTCTTTTACCACTCCATATCCTTCTTTTTCACAATGAGCCTGGATAGCATGGGAGATATCACCGATTCTTTTCCCTCTTACACATTGTTCAATCCCTTTATAAAGAGATTCTTTACTCACCTTCAATAATTTTTTTACTTCCGGTTTTACTTCACCAATTTCAAAAGTATAAGCATGATCTCCTACAAAACCGTTCAGGATTACCCCACAGTCTACAGAAAGCACATCGCCTTCTTGTACGATATCATTGTTGGGAAAACCATGAACTACCTGATCATTCGGAGAAATACACAGTGAGTTCGGGAAACCTCCATATCCTAAAAATGCTGGTTCTGCTCCATGATCCTTAATAAAATCGTGAGCCAGTTTATCTAAATATAAAGTGTTTATTCCCGGTTTAATTTCTTTAGCCAACATTCCCAATGTTTTAGAAACCAATCGGGCACTCTCCTTCATAAGACGCAGTTCGTCTATCGTTTTTAATTGAATCATTGTTGTATAGATGTTAGATTAGATGTTGGAAGTCCGATTACAGCTTTGTGCTAATGGTTGACTTCCCATGATCTATAAACTCTTCTGATAATACGTAGAAACCTTTAGTAATGACGTTATAATGTCCTGTTACTAAGTTCTATTCTACCAGAAAAGTCCTTTTTTCTTTTCTTTTTTTAGTTTTGAATAGGCAAGAACTTCTCTTCCTTCTACACGGAATTCTATTCTTTCCTGAATAATATTGTAGATTTCACCCCATCCAGGAAATCCTCCTAAGTTTCTGTCATCAATAAACCAGTCTGCATCCAGTTTTCTGGATTGATTTGCAGAATCGAAAACTTCTCCTTCAAAGCTTGAATTTACGGCATAAAACTCTACTCCGTTTTTTTTGCAGAATTCTACTGCTTCATCTAATGTTTTTCCGTGTCTGTATGTCCAAAGGATAAGTCTGTATCCCTCTGCCTGAAGTTTTTTTAAGGTTTCAAAAGCGAAAATTTTCGCTTTTCCAATTGCCGGATATGCATCATCTACAATCGTTCCGTCAAAGTCAACGGCAATCTTTTTATTATTTAACATTTTGTTCTTTTTTTAGCTTTGCAAAGATAAGAAATAAAAAAGAGTGCCAAAAAGAAAGGCACTCAATACTTTTATAATTTAAAAAATTCTATAGAATTTAGCTCTTCACCCAGTTAAACTGGAACTGAAGATCCGGTGTAGAAACTCTGTCTGTAATCTTCTGTAGTCTTGCAGGAAGTTTCATTAAATACTCCTGAGCTTTTTCTGCTTTTTCTGTAAGACCTTTTACGTGCTCAATTTTCCACTCATCCAACAGATCTTTCATAATATTGATATAATCATTACCTGTATACACCATACATCTTTGTGCAGCATCTGAAAAATGTCCCCAAAGTTCTCCTGCTTTTTGTCCTGACTGTCTCATCAGGTGAGCCGGCATTACAATTTTCTTACGCATCATATCTTCAAAGGCAAGGATCATTTCTGAAGGGTCAATTTCAAGAATTTTAGCCACGAAATGTTTGTATGCTTTAGCGTGTCTTGCTTCATCTGCAGCAATTACCCCACACATTTTAGCCAGTTTTCCGTTTCCAGATTGCTTTGCCAAAGTACCAACTCTTCTGTGAGAAATATTAGTTGCTGTTTCCTGGAAACTTGTATAAATGAAGTTTCTGTAGGGATCCATACTTGTTCCTAAGTCGAACCCGTCATTGATCAAATACTGAGTTGTGATCTCCACTTCTCTCATATTCACTCTTCCACACAGGTATAGATATTTATTCAGTAAATCTCCGTGTCTGTTTTCTTCTGCAGTCCAAGCTCTTACCCAATTCGCCCAACCTACTTTTTGTTCCTGGTTTACTCCGTCTACTCCCATCAACCAAGACTCATAAGAAGGAAGAGCCTCTTCCGTAATACAGTCTCCGATTAGAGTTACAAATAAGTCGTAAGGCATTTCACGGGCAAAAGTCTGAATTTCCTCTAAATCATGTTTAAAGTCATCGCTTGATGGATCTGGCAGGTAATCGGAAGGCTGCCAAATTTTTTCAATTGGCGTTAAAAATTTATCAAGAAAAGAACCTACTTCCTTTTCCAATATTCCCATTACTTCTTTCCTAACAAGCTTTTGATACATTTTACTATTCAGTTTTTAATTAACAAAGATATGATTTATTTATTATTTAACGCATAATAAAGTATGCAAGTCATACCTTATCTGATATATATCATAAAAAATGCCACTATATCATTATAACGGCATTTTTTTATGAATATTATTGAATTTTAACTAATCAAAACCTCTCCTGTCATAGCATCCGGTATTTTCACACCCATTACATTAAGGATGGTAGGCGCTACATCACCCAGTTTACCGGGTTTTAAATTCCAGGTATTGTCTTTATCCATGACGATAAAAGGTACAAGGTTGGTAGAATGCTGTGTGTTTGGAGTTCCATCAGGATTGATCATTACATCCGAGTTTCCGTGGTCTGCCAGTATAAAAACAGCATATCCGTTTTCATAAGCAGCTGTTGCCACTTTTTCAATGCATTGATCTACTACCTCAGCAGCTTTTACAGCAGCTTCAAAAACACCCGTATGACCTACCATATCTGTATTGGCAAAATTCAGGCAAACGAAATCGGCAGTTCCATTTTCTAATTCCGGTACAATAGCATTGGTAATATCATAGGCTGACATTTCCGGCTTTAAATCATAGGTAGGAACATCTTTCGGGCTTGGACAAAGTAATCTTCTTTCTTCCTTAAACTCTTCCTCCCGTCCTCCCGAGAAGAAAAAGGTAACGTGAGGATATTTTTCTGTTTCAGCAATTCTGATCTGAGACTTTCCGTTTTTCTCCAGTACCTCTCCCATTGTTTCTGTTAACACATTTTCGTCAAAAACAACCTGAACATTCTGAAATGTTTTATCGTAATTCGTCAACGTAATATAATAAAGGTTGAGTTTACGCATAGAAAAATCCGGGAAATCTTTTTGTGAAAGAACTTCTGTAATTTCTCTTCCTCTGTCTGTACGGAAATTGAAACAGATCACGACATCATTATCTATAATCTTCGCTACCGGTACTACATTTCCTGTAGCTGTAGTATTCACTAAAATAATAGGCTTCAGGAATTCATCCGTTACATTATGATCATAAGAATCTTTAATAGCGGCCAGGGCATCTGTAGTCTCTAATCCTACTCCATCCACAAGAGCATCATAAGCTAATTTTACACGCTCCCATCTCTTATCTCTGTCCATTGCAAAATATCTTCCTACTACTGTGGCTAATTTCCCTGTAGTAGCTTCCATATGCTTCTGAAGCTCATCTATAAATCCCAGTCCTGAATGTGGATCACAGTCCCTACCGTCTGTAAAAGCATGAACAAATACATTTTCGTTCAACCCGAATTCTTTGGCAGCAGATAATAATCCTTTTAAATGATTGATATGGGAGTGTACTCCTCCATTGGATACCAATCCTATAAAATGTATTTTTTTATTCTCTCTTTTTGCATATTCAAAAGCATCCTGGATCACTTTTTCCTGTCCCAATGTTCCGTTTTCAACGGCCATATTGAGTTTTACCAGATTTTGATACACTACTCTTCCGGCACCCAGATTCATGTGGCCCACTTCAGAGTTTCCCATTTGTCCTGCAGGAAGTCCCACTGCTAAACCACTTGCTTCAAGTGTTGTGTGTGGAAATTTTTGATAACAGCTGTCTATAAATGGTGTATTTGCTTTATCTATGGCAGAAACATTTGGGTTGGTTCCCAATCCCCATCCGTCAAGGATTGCCAGTATTGCTTTTTTCGACATTTTGTATAACTTTTGTACTACAAATTTACCTAATTTCCGATGAATAGAAGAATTTGAAGGCTCGAATTTTATTGATTATTGATCATCAGGATGATATTGCAGGTAATCCAACCATGTCAACGTTTTAAACCTTGACATGGTGTATTAAATAATTCGGGAAATGATCAGATGAATTTCTATCGAATGAAAAAAGATCATTTTTATCATAAAATTTCAGCTTCAATTCCCTTCATAAATCCGTAAATCTTTTTAATTTTGCGGTATGGATTTACGAGATCAATTGAAGAATCTTTTTCCTGATCATGATGAGCAGGATTTTGAAATGCCTGAAGAACAGTTCAAGCAGAAAGAACCTTTGGTATGCAAGTTTGAAAAAAAGGGAAGAAACGGAAAGCCTGTAACAATTGTTGAGGGTTGGGAAGGCAGTGAAGAAGACCTGAAGAAAATTTCAAAGAAAATAAAAACCACCTTAGGAATAGGCGGTTCTGAAAAGGATGGGACAATTATCATTCAGGGTGATAACCGTGATAAAATCATGAGTATCCTTAAAGATATGGGCTATAAAACCAAACGTGTTGGCGGATAGGTTTAGAAATAAACCTGAGCTTCCGGCAATAAGGTTTTTAATTGTTCGATTTTAGATTTCTCTATAGGGTTTCCTATAAGAATCAGTGTTTTAAGATTTTTTAAGTGTTTAATTTCTACAGGAATATCTGTCAGGTTATTATGAGCCAGATTCATGCTGACTATATTTTTTAATCCTTTTACTTTGGATGAAATCTCGGTAATATGATTATCACTTACATTCAGAAATTCCAGATGCTGAGATTTATATAGATTTTCCGGTAGTTTTGTAATGGCATTCTGCTGAAGTTCAAGATATTTTATATTTCTGGGAAAAGACAGATTTCCAAGATCATTGATCTGATTATCAGAAAGATTTAAAAATTTCAGATTTTTAATCTGATCCAGACGGTCTCTAATAAAACTGATCTGATTTCCCTGGAGATTGATTTCTTCTAATGTCGGAATTTCCATCAATGCTTCCGGAAAAACATTCAGGTTATTGGCATCAAGATGAATGGCTTTTAAATTTTGAAGTTTGGCTACATTAGGATTAATGCTTGTCAGGCTATTCAAATTGATAGAAAATGTAGTGAGCTTTGTAAGTTGGCCAATTTCATCCGGAATATATTTAATACTGTTTTCATTAACATTCAAAATCTCCAGTTCTTTGAGTTCAAACAGCTCCTGATCCATTTTTTCAAATTTATTACCCATTATATTCAGAAAAAATATTGAATTCAGTCTGGTAATCTCAGGAGGCAGATTAAATAATCCTTTTTCCCTGAAACTCATACTGTAAACTACTTTTTTGCTATTTAAAGCATCTTCAATATTCGTGAAGGTAGGATATTTAACGGGATCGATCTGGGCCTTTGCCAGAACGAGAGAGAAAATGGAAATAAACAGTATCGATTTTTTCATAGATAAAAATGTCTGCCGGCAATACTACCGGCAGACAAAAGTTTAATAATTTATTTCTTTAAAAGTTTTACCGTCTTCTGGAATCCTCCTTCTGCTTCAATATTTAAAATTAAAACACGGGATGCTTCCAGCTGTGATGTGAAGTCAAGGTCCAATACTTTGTTTAACCCGTTAAACTTCTTTGTATAAACAATTTTTCCGTCCATACTGTAAGCGGTCACGGCAATATCTTTCAATCCTTTTTCAGAGTTTATTTTAACAATTCCTGAAGTAGGGTTTGGAGCTACGTTTACTGTAGTTTCTGCAGTTTTATTCTCTATAGTTCCCAAAGATCCTTCTATTCCTAAGTTTTCTTTAAGTGCAATCACAATTGTTGCAGATTTTCCTTTATAGTTGATTGTATTTCCAGTCGCGTCAATATCTGTAGAAATAGTAGAATCCGGATGCTGGATAGAGAAGAATCCAAATTTGTGATCAGGTGTGAATGTAAGCCCTGTAGGTTCTGAACCAGACGGCATAGAAGCAAAGAGTTTTACTTTAGGATTAGCCTGTGTATGGTCAGGAGCAATAACCCAGATATAGTTTTTCCCACCATCCTGAAGAACCCAAAGGTTTCCAAGCTCATCAAAGGTAAGGTTATCATTTCCGTCTCCCCAAGCTTCAGACATTGTTCCCTGAGCTGTATTGAAAGAATATGATGTAGAAGCTCCTCCTACAAATGTTTCCACCTGAGAAGCTGTAGTTCCGTTATCCTGTAAACGGTATACTTTGTCTAATCCTTTTGCTGTAAAGTAAATCTTACCGTCTAATGGGCTGATATCTACATCTTCCACTCCATTGAATTTTGTTCCTCCATATGTTTGTGCAAGATTATTGGTATTGTTCTGGTCAGCCTTAGTTTTGTTTGGGATCTGAACCCATGTTGCTGTAGTGCCCACAGGGTCTCCCGATGTACTAAGTCCCTGATCTAATTTCAATACATAAAGGTTTCCTGAAGCCAGGTTATTCGGAGTATCCATTACATATTTGTATACCATGTGCGTTCCTCCATCTTCTCCGTAATAAGCAACAGTTCCGGCAGTATTGATCACAACATTTTCATGGTTCATGATTCCCATCTGCCAAAGTTTACCTTTAGTTCCATCCTGATTTTTAGAAATCACCTGAGCTGTGGCAGGATCAATTTCCACAAGCCATCCGTAATCTTTATATCCGTCATTGTTCACATCACTGGAAGTAACAGATTCTTCAGCTGTAACCACTGTTCCCCATGGGGTAATTCCTCCTGAACAGTTTCTGATCGTCTGTACCAGACTAGGATCTGAAAAACTTACAGCTCTGGATTTTGTCAGCTGCCAAAGTTTGGTAGAAGCATTATAGTTGATTTCAGCCATAGTAACTCCTCCCGGATTAGTTTCATGGTTTACTGAAAGATATCCGTTTGTACTGCTTCCGGTTTTTGGAACATAAGCTGTAAAGTCATTCTGTCCTCCTACGAATCCTCCTCCTTCAGTATAATTATCTCCTTCTTTCAGGATAAGC
Source organism: Chryseobacterium sp. KMC2 (assembly GCF_016756935.1). Taxonomy (NCBI): domain Bacteria; kingdom Pseudomonadati; phylum Bacteroidota; class Flavobacteriia; order Flavobacteriales; family Weeksellaceae; genus Chryseobacterium; species Chryseobacterium sp. KMC2. The sequence continues at coordinate 113,284 of NZ_JAESIT010000013.1, read as the reverse complement.
TGGTACTTATGCGCTGTAGGAATAATAAGCTTGTTGGTTTGTGCTGTAGGAACGATAGATGTAAAACAGCTGATATGGGTTCCGTTACAAGTGGTAGCGGCAGGTATTGTCTTTAAATAAGCATCAATTCTAAGATCAGAACTTCCTGTGCTTCTATTGTGTAACTCTACAGAAATTCTGTTCACTCCATTTACAAATTTCGACTTTGGAATAGAGAAAACATTGTATACACTTTCTGCAGCACCATCAACGATTGTACTTGAAAGTGTATTAAAAGTGATAGCACCAGCAGGCATATTATCTCTTACGACTTCTTCACCATTAAGATATACTACAATCCCGTCATCTCTCATTACCCCCAATTCCATATGATCAGAAAGCGTAGATAAATCAACGGTGAAATCTTTGGCAAAATAAGCCGTAGTAAGCCCTGTAGCACCATTATGTATGGTAGTGGTTACAGGATCACCATATCCTAAAGGACCATTTCCTGTGGCCCATGAAGAAATATCATATGTTTTAGTTTTCCATGCATCCGGCTGAGCCTGATCAAGGTCTTTATAGCTCCAGGACGAGTTTTTATTAAAAACAAAAGTCTGGGCCTGAACAGAGGAACCGGCAAGTAAGGCCAAAGCTCCCAATGTGAGTAATTTTCTCTTCATTTTAATTTGATTTATTAGACGTTGCAAAACTATTTTTTTAGAACTACCCTTCTGTTAATAGGACTTTAAATATAGTTCCGTCAATATTAATTAATCAATAACCCAATGTTAAGGGAGTTAAATTATCGTTAAATAATGCGGGAGATGAGTCTCGGGGGAGCGGGTTGCGAGATGCAGGATAAGGGGTTATGGGGTAATCGTTTTGCTAAACCCTATAGGTTTTTGAAACCTATAAGGTTATGGACTGTACTAAATACTAACGATCAAGATCTTACAACTTTTACCCCGAGCTTCAAACCCTTATTCTTTCGCTTTACTCACATCAGTAAGAGCGTTCAGGAAAGCAATAATCTGTTTAATTTCTGTCGGGGTAAGATTCAGTTTATCAGGAGCTAATGTTTGATTTTTCATTTTTAATCCTAAGCCTTCTCCTCCACCTTCGTTATAAAAATCGAGAACTTCTTCCAGCGTACTGAAAGCCCCATTATGGAAATAAGGCTTGGTAAGGGCAATATTTCTTACTGTAACAGTCTTGAATGAATAATCATAAATCCATGATTTCTCTTTTTTCACCGGGCTTTTTCCTCTTCCAAGATCGGAGTCTAATTCTATAGGAAGCTGATTAACATGTTTTGTTGTGATTCCTAATACTTCAGATTCATTTTCATTGAAAAGCGGTGGTACCAATCCTGAAAAATGAGGGGCAAAATGACAGGTCGCACAATTGGCTTTCCCCATAAATAAATTAAAACCTTTTTTAACATCTTCGGAAACCTCTTTTTCATTTCTCATAAAACGGTCAAAATCACTGTCAAAAGAATATAGCGAAGCCACATAAGAGCTTAAGGCTTTTGAGAAATTTTCTTTATTGATTTTACCGTCTTTAAAAGCATTACGGAATTTCTTTTTGTATTCAGGATCTGTTTTTAATTTGCTGATGATATTTTCATAGCTGGTATTAAATTCTTCTTCATTATAAATGACATGTTCAGCCTGCTGTTCAAGATAAAAAGCCCTAAGGTCATAGAAAAATCTTTTGGCAAAAACAGCATTATAAAGAGAGGGTGAATTTCTTAAGACTGTTTTTCCTTCGATATTGCTTGGAGATTTTGCCTTAAGGTCTGTAAACGCATTGTCCTGAAGATGACAGGTGGCACAGCTCATTTTTCCGTTACCACTAAGGTTCTGATCATAGAAAATGGATTTTCCAAGGTTTCTAAGGGAAGGATTGTCTTCCGAAGATTTTAATAAAGTATAGAAATAAGGATCTAAGAAATCACTGCTAAAGAGGTTTTTGTTGCCTACATTCCAGCCTGAGAATTCTTTCAGATCGTCGGGTCTTCCGTCCCATCTTCCCAATTCTTCATATAAAGGCTGTATATATTTTTTGTAAAATTCTATCCTGTCAAAAGTTTCGAAATCTTTATGGGAAGACAGATAGCTGATCCCTTCAGCCAGAATCTGATGGGCTTTCTCTGTATTGTAATTTTTAAAATAGAGATCGTCACTGATATATTTTTTGATTCCCCAAAATGCTGAACGGGCTTCTTCAGAAGTATTTAAAGAACCTGGAGTATCAAATCCGGTCACTCCCAATGTATAAATTCTGATCAGCTCTATACGCAAAGGCAGGGTTTTATTATTTCCTCTGCTAACTCCATTTTTAACGGTACTCAGATAGAAATTTGAGTAGCTATTGTATAAAAAGTCAGTAATGGTTTTGATTTTTACTTTTTCACTCCCAGCATCTTCGGAGAATATAAGTTCATCCAAAACCTGCAGTCCTTCCGGCGGAAGTGTATAAGCCGATGTCCCAGCTGCTTCAATATGGAATAAAGGCGCTGCGTTAAGGTGAGTTTTTGTATATTCAGGGTAATGATAGGCAATATAAAATTCTATTTCTTTGAATGAATTTCTGGTACTGCTCAGAGATTTCTGCAGTTCCTCAAGGGAAATCTTATCTTCTGAAAACCGGTAAACATCTGATTTCAACTGTTCCAGCTTGCCTTTAAAGTCTGTTAAACCTTTATTGATAAATGTATTTTCGTTTTCCTTTCCTTTGTAAACCGGATTAAAAGACATTACTGCAAATCCTATTAAAAGGATCACAACAAGCAATGGGTAAGATCTCATTAATTTTTAACGGCAAAGCTATTAATCAAATATTATCTTAACTTTAATAGGAGATTAAAAAATGTTTATATTTTAGATAACGGATTTTTTACTAATTTTAAACCCCGAAATCAAATTCATTATTCTAAGGAAGACGGTTTATTCTAAAAAACCGGTAAAAAATAATGGTGAAGGTTATTGGGAGAGGATTTTTTAATTTAATTCAACAAATCAAAACTAAAATAATAATATGAAAACAAAGTTATTGTTTGCTTGTATGGCCAGCCTGCTTTCTCTTTCTGCTTTTTCGCAAAAGAAAAAACAACAGGAGATGGCTGTGTATGCAGAGAAGAAAGGTAATGATTATTACCTGGTCCGTCTGGAACAAGGCAAAGATATTCCCAATGTCTATGTTTATTCAAATGGAATCACAAAACCTTATAAAAATTATACTGAACTAAAAGATGTTGTTATGGAATTTCCCGGAATGATGGAAACCAACAACTCAACTAAGGAGGAACTCGTTTCTGTCCTCAAAAAAGATGATCATTTCTATGAGATTACCTCACAAAGGAAAGATCCTAAAAATTTTGAGAAAACAATTATTACGGTATACGAAGTAATTCAGGGGCAAAAAAGAATCGTTGAAGAATATGATACGATCTTCGATCTTGCCGGGTCTCCTTATAAAGACGCAATTTTCATTAATTAAAATATAAAAATATACATTATGCTCAATAAACTTGCTGCCTCAGAACTTGTTCTGAATGAAGACGGAAGTGTATACCACTTGAACCTTTTACCTGAAGATATCGCTGATAAAATCATCCTTGTAGGTGATCCCGACAGAGTAGCGAAGGTTTCAAAATATTTTGACACAGTAGAAATCAAAAAAAATAAGAGAGAATTTTATACGCATACAGGAACTCTTCGCGGAGAAAGAATTACAGTAATGTCTACAGGTATCGGAACTGAAAACATCGATATCGTGATGAACGAACTGGATGCTTTGGTTAATATCGATCTTAAAAATAAAGAGTTCAAAACTGAACACAAAGCTCTTGAATTATTCCGTATGGGAACTTGCGGAAGTGTAAACCCGGATGTGCAGGTTGATAATATGCTGGTTACCCAAAATGTAGTGGGACTAGATGGATTAATGCATTTTTACCAGGATTACAACTTTGAAAATGAGTTTTCTAAAAGCTTCATGGAAAAATTCCCTTATGAAAAAATTAAGCCAATGCTTTATTTCTCAGACTGGGCAGAAGAAATGGGAGACTATTATAAAGATGCCAAATATCACGGAAATACAGCTACATTCCCGGGGTTCTATGCTCCACAGGGAAGACAGCTTCGTTTAAAAGCAGTAGATGACAAATTCCTAGAAACTTTAAATGATCTGGGAATCACGAATTTCGAGATGGAAACTTCTGCCATCTATGCGCTTTCAAAATTATTAGGCCATAAAGCCATTACAGTAAATAACGTAATTGCTAACAGAAGACGTGGAGAATTCTCCGCAGATCACCATGCTTCTGAGAAAAACCTGATTGAATGGGTATTGGAAAGAATCATTAAATAGTTAAGATTATAACTATCATACATACAGAAAGCTATTCTCATTGAGGATAGCTTTTTTATTTTTATCAGGTTTAGGCTAAAGCTTTCTTTGGTAAACGGGCAAAGGTCCGTTTCTATTGAATACACTCTTATCCGTTCATCTTCTTCAGGATTTTTTCAAAAGTATTGGTATTCCTGCTTGTAAACCGGTCTTTAAGGCTTTTTTTGCCTAAAACCTTTCCAAAAGTAGAATCTAAGGTATTTCCTTTTGGAACCTGCCAGTAAAATATACTGTTGATAATTTCTGCCTTTTCATCTTCAGTATGGGAAGCTTTTTGAAATTCTTCCATCAAAACATCTTCCACACCCGAAACGCCCACAAAGGCATAAATATGAAGGTTCTCATTCTTTTCAAAAGGGATACCACTCCAGAATAATTCTACTTCCTCCTTTGCTTTAACAAACAGAAAAGCTTCATAAGAAAAATGTCCGGACATAGCTTTTTCCAGAATTTCCTTTAATTCTTCAACAGCCTTATCTGAAGAGAAAACAATATTTCCGGAAGCAAGTATGGAATTTACCTCTTCCATTTCGGCATCTTTAAAAACCTGGCATACATCAGCCATTTTCATGTTTGTTCCTTTTACATTGACACCACGGAGAAAAGCACAGTATTTCATAGATTAGATTTTAGAGAGTAGGTTGCAGATACTGGGTTGGAGGGTTGGAGAGTCGGAGGGTTTTGGAATTTGAGTACGTCTACCCTTTCAACTTCTTTATTCTTTATTCTTTATTCTTTATTCTACCTTAATATATAAATTATAATCAGTTCCGGAAGGCTTCAGCTTATAGATTTTTTCCAGTATTTTATGGTCACTTTTCAGATGATCTTTCACTCTGAACTCTTTCAAAAGTTTATAGTGAGTCTGATAATACACAGCATTAGCATCATTCCCCTCATATAAATTTTTATAAGAGAGAAGATATTTCGGCTTTCTTGTTTTTACGGTATTGATCCAATAATTCACTTTATCCTTTTTGATTTCTTCCTGAATCTGTTTATCTACCAAACCTACTTCATCAATGGTTTTTAAGCCTGAGAAATAAGGGACATAGCCCGCCGGTTCCAATAAGATCCATTGATTTTTATCTTTTTCATATTGGTTTAAAAATACACCGATTGTTCTGCGGTAATTCCATTCTCCGTTTCCTGTAGCAATAGCATGAATGGTTTGAAAGGCAAGCATGGGAACAATATAAAATATAGTTAATAATGACAGCCACAGGTTTCTTTTCTCTTTCTGCTCTAAAATAAAAATAAGAACAGGTACGAAAAGCAGAAGCTGCGGAACCCAGTAATACCAATCGAATAAACTCTTCTGAGAGATAAAAAGAATCTGTTTTACCCATCCGAAAATAAAGATCATCCACAGGAAATAATTTCTGTTATTTCTCTGTCTGATCAAATAAATAAAACACAGGACTTCAAAAATCAGTACAACAACCGTTACGGGATTAAAATTCCCGGGTACTTTAAGCATTCCCCAGAAATTTCCAAAACTCACAAAGAAATAACTGATGTGCTGCTGCAATGTAAAACTTTGCTCATATAGTAATTTCTTTGCTGTGATGGTATTATTAACAAGTTCACCAAAGTAGAACCAGTTGAAAGCCACAGTAAATAAAACACCCCAAATTCCCCCAAAAACATAAATCCATCTGATTTTTTTATTCCAGAAAAGGTCAACCAGAAAAACAATTCCCAGGAAGATCACCGTGTCTATTCTTGTGAACATGATCAGAACAGGAAGCAGGGCCAATACCCATTTTTTTCCTTTGTAAAAACCATAATACAGTAATGACATCTCCAGAAAAAATAATAATCCATACTCCATTCCAAGGATTGAAATTTTAATGGAAGGAGGAAGAATACCTATTAAAAAGATGAAAATAGCTTTATGCCAGGGATTTTTAAGAACCAAATGAGAAAGAAACAGTGTCCCTATTGTAAATAGCAGGGAATTGAAAATCAAAAGAGGTTCAATAAAGTTTTCTTTTCCAAAAACAAAGTTGAAAATATAGGATACAAAAACATACAGATGAGTGGTAGAAGCTGAGATTTTAGTATCTCCGTTGAAACCGATCACTCCGTAGTCCAGTAAATTCTGGGCAACCCTCCAGGTGATAAATGCATCTTCCTGAATATAGTGCGTTAATAAAAAAAGGAGTTTAAAAAGTACTGTAAAAATTACAGCATAGATGGGGAACCTGCTATTCTTTGTTTCAGACATTCTGTATTTTTAGTTTCACAAATATAATCTTAAAATTCAGGATTCCCAATAATAAAAAAACGGAACCGAAGTTCCGTTTTTAAAATATTTTATTGTGTTACCTTGATAATTGCTGTGGTAATCTGATTTTCTTTTTCTTTCGAATAGGTAGAATCAAAAGGTTCCATGATATCAAATAGGTACTGATAGAATGGAGTGATCTGTTGAACATTTTCAGATTCCTTCATTGCTTTGTCTTTACCCATCTGCTGAAGTTCTTTTACAAAAACATTGAATTTCTTATCAATAGGTTCAATGGATTTTACCAGATAAGCATATGCTTTTTCTTTCTGTCCTATTCTTGTATAAGCATCCGTAACCGCAGAAACTACAAGAGAATATTCCATAGGTTTTGTTCTCATCTGTCTTCTCAGATAGCTCTGATCTGCTTTTGAAAGGCTTAAATAATAATCATATTCTTCAAAAATTCCTTTTTTAAGCACTTCTGCTAACTGAAGACCTTTCTGCTCCTGCCCTGCAATAATGTATCCTGATACAATTGAACTTAGGGAACGGGGATCATTATATTTTTCTGCAGGAATTTCTTTAGCTGCAAGATCCAGAATTTCCAATGCCTTCGCTTTCTGATTGTTCAATGCAAGTGCTGAAGCAGCTCTGCTTGCTGACATTCTGTAGCTGATAATATTGGATGTAGCCGTCTCATCAAAGTGAGCATTTAAGTTTTTAAAGTTCCCCCATCTGAAGTTTTTCACTACGTTATAAAGAGAATTAGGATCTACTCTTCCCATATCTCCATCCGGAGTCTGAGGGGTGTGAATTGGTATTAGCCTGTAGCTGAATCCGTCAAACTGAAGATATTCGTTAAGGTAAAAAATATTTTCACTGTCATAGATTCCTCCTGAAGAGAAGTTAATCGGACGTTTCCAGTCGAAGTTTGCCAATAGATCTAACAGGATCAGATTGTTCTTATAAAGAGTGTTTCCTTTGTAAGTGATCATAATCTGATTCGCTACATTCGGAAGATCTTCCGGATTGATGATTCCTGCTTTCAATGCGTTATCTTTATTGACAGGAAGGATAAATTTGTTAACCGGAAGAATATTATATTTTTCATATTTCTCCTCTCCGAAATACATTTTTAAAAGCTGGTCTTTTTCAGGAGACTTGAATTTAATAAACTCAATAGCCTGCTTCAATGTTAAAGAATCCTGTGTAAGATATTTTCTGAATGACTGGAATTCTGTTTCCGGAGCTCCCTGTTCTTTCAACATAGAGAAAACACCTTCCCAATCTTCTTTCTTCATCATATAGATCTGGTCATTGACACCATCTCTGTAATCATCATGTGTTAACTGACTTGGGATCCCCATTGCATTATACGTTCTTCTTTTCACCTGATCTAAGTTCCATGGTGTAGAAGCCAGGGTAAAGTTAACTACTTTCACATCATCTCTGAATCTCTCCGTTTCCTGAATCGCCCAAACCGGGTAAGTATCATTATCCCCATATACAAAAAGGATATCATTCTTAGGCAGTGATTTTAATACAGAATAAGCATAGTCATACGCGGTATATCTATCGCTTCTGTCGTGAACATTATAGTTCTGGAAGCCCATCATAAATGGTACTCCCAATAAAACAACTCCTAATGCTATATTAGCTCCGTTAGATTTTATTTTGGATTGTAAGAACCACAGAATAGCTCCTGCTCCCAACCCTATCCAGATGGCAAAAGCATAGAATGAACCTACCATGGCATAATCTCTTTCTCTCGGTTCAAAAGGTTTTACTCCTGTATAGAAAACAATTCCTACACTGGTTAAAATAAATAAAGATAACAAAGCATAGAATCTTCCGAAGTCTCTGTTCAACTGGAAAAAGAATCCAATCAATCCTAAAATCAATGGAAGGAAGAAGAATGCTACGGTACTTTCATTTTTAAACTTAGCAGGCATTTTATCCTGATTTCCTACTAATGCATTATCTATAAAAGGAATCCCTGAAATCCAGTTCCCTTTTGTGCTTTCCATATTTCCTTCAAGATCATTCTGTCTTCCCACGAAGTTCCACATCAGGTATCTTACAAAGTAATATCCATTCTGGAAAGAAATGAAATAATCCATATTCTGAAGTAATGAAGGCTTTTGAACATTGATCAGGTTATATGGTTTTACTTTCAGATAATCTGCCGCAGTAATTGATTTGTCTTCATATTTTGTTCTCATCTCATCGAAGATCTGCTTAGCCTGTGGGTTATCAGCAACATCTTCATTTCCGTAATTGAATGTAAAATCAGGAGCTCCGTACATAGCAATATAATTGGCCATTACATCTTTATCCTCACTAAACATTCTCGGCATTAAGCTTATCTGAGACTTATTGAATACATAATTGAACCGGTCTCCGGTTTTTCTATAGGTTCCAGTTTTTTCATCTTTTTCGTAGATTTCACCGGTTTTCGTTGTTTTAAAACTTCCGTCTTCATTTTTCTCAATACCGTTAGCATCAAGAAATGCCGTATAGTTTTGTCCGTAGATCGTTGGCCAGTCACCATACTGCTCTCTGTTATAATAATCCAACATACCAATAGCGGTATCAGGATCATTAAGGTTCATCGGCGGATTGGCATTTGCTCTGATGGGAATAACCATCCAGCAAGAAAACCCTATCATCATAAAAACCACAGATAAAGCTACCGTCTGGTATACGTTTTTCTTTGCTCTTCTTGCATATTTAATAATAAAATAGCAGATCGCTACCATTATGATAAATGCAACAATAGTTCCTGAGTGGAAAGGAAGTCCAAGCCCATTTACGAAGAAAATCTCCAGTCTTCCGAACATTGTCATGATCAAAGGGAAAATAATTTTGAAAACAATAATCAAAATTCCCAGGGTAATAAGGTTTGCCCAGATAAAGTTTTTCCAGGTAAACTTATAATTTCGTGCATAGTATACAAGACATACTGCAGGAATCGCCAGCATACACATCATGTGTACCCCAACAGAAAGTCCTAAAATAAAGAAAATAAGGATAATCCATCTCTCACTGTCAGCTGCTTTATACTCATTTTCCCATTTTGTGATCAACCAAACCAGAAGTGCGATAAACATAGAAGCCATTGAATACACCTCTCCCTCTACTGCAGAAAACCAAAAGGTATCTGAGAAAGTAAAGCAAAGTGCTCCTATTGCTCCAGCAAATAAAATAGAGATTTCCTGATGTTTAGTAATCTCTTCAAAGTCTTTGTTTAACAGTCTTCTTACAAAATGTGTAATGGTCCAAAACAAAAATAAAATAGTCAGCGCACTGAACAATGCAGACATCGCATTAATTACGATAGAATAATTTTCGCCTTTTCCTAATGCAAAAATGGCTGCCACGGCACCCACAATCTGGAATAAAGCCGCTCCCGGAGCGTGCGTTACTTCAAGTTTTACTGCAGAAGAAATGTACTCCCCACAATCCCAAAAACTAAAATTGGGTTCTATCGTGGACAAGTACGTAAAAAACGCAATGACGAAAATCACCCATCCTAAAGCGGTGTTCCATTGCCTAAAAGTCCAATTTTTCATAGTATTAAATCAATTATGCGAAAATAAGGCTTTTATATTATTTTATATTGTTTTTAACAAAATTTAAAAATTTGGCGTGGAATTTGCGATCGTACTCCTGCTAAAACTGTAAATAAGAAAATAGGTTTTCTAAAATAGACTCCTAGAATTCAAACAAAAGTTTAGTAATTATTTATTTTTTTGTATTTTTGCAGTCAGATTTTTATTGAAAATAACAAGTAATGAGTAATGTTTACGATAATATTCTTGGCCTGATAGGACATACTCCTATGGTGAAGCTAAATACCGTCACAAAAGATATTCCAGCAACCGTTTATGCCAAGTTAGAATCATATAATCCTGGACATTCCACCAAAGATAGAATTGCACTACATATTATAGAAAATGCAGAGCAGAGAGGTTTATTAAAAGAAGATTCTGTAGTTGTAGAAACTACTTCCGGAAATACCGGATTTTCTATTGCAATGGTATGTATCATCAAAGGATATAAATGTATTCTCGCAGTAAGCGACAAAACGAAGCCTGAAAAAATTGCTTATCTAAAAGCTTTAGGAGCAACGGTATATATATGTCCGGCCAATGTAGCAGCGGATGATCCAAGATCATACTATGAAGTAGCTAAAAGAATCGCTCAGGAAACCCCTAATTCCATTTATATCAATCAGTACTTTAATGAACTGAATATTGATGCCCATTATCAGACTACAGGTCCTGAGATTTGGGAGCAGACAGAAGGTAAGATCACTCACCTTTTTGCATGTACAGGAACAGGTGGTACCCTATCAGGTTCCGCGAAATTTTTGAAAGAGAAAAATCCGGATATTAAAATTATTGGGGTGGATGCTGATGGATCTATATTAAAAAGCTATCATGAGACGGGAGAAATCCATAAGGAAGATGTACATCCTTATCAGATTGAAGGTATGGGAAAAAATTTAATTCCTTCTGCCCTTCTTTTCGATAAAGTAGATGAGTTTGTAAGAGTAAATGATGAGATGGCCGCGTACAGAACCCGCGAAATTGCTTTAAAAGAAGCCATTATGGGTGGTTATACTACAGGAGCTGTAACGCAGGGATTAATTCAATATGCCCAATCTCACAACCTTACTGAAAATGACGTCATTGTTTTAATCTATCCTGACCACGGTTCAAGATATATTACTAAGGTATACAGTGATAAATGGATGGCTGAGCAAGGATTTGTTAATAATTGTGTTCACAATTATGATGAAGTCTTCAAGACAGAGTTTATCAAATAATAATATATAATCACAATATAAATTAAGCCTTTTGCGTGTTCTACAACAAAGGCTTTTTTACTTAAAAATTACGATATAATGTTGGATATTTTTGAAAGAATAAAAGAAAATCCAGGACCTCTTGGACAATTTGCAGATTATGGTGAAGGATATTTTATTTTCCCAAGGTTGGAGGGCCCAATTGGTCCGAGAATGCAGTTTCAGGGTAGAGAAGTAATTTTCTGGAGTGCCAATGACTATTTAGGTCTTTGTAATCATCCTGAAGTGAAAGAAGCGGATGCCAATGCAGCTGCAGAATATGGAATGTTTTATCCAATGGGTGCAAGGGCAATGTCCGGAGAGACAGATCAGCACCTTCAGCTGGAGAGAGAATTAGCAGACTTCGTACAAAAGGAATCAGCATATTTATTAAACTTCGGTTACCAAGGAATGGTGTCTACTATTGATGCTTTGGTCAACAGAAATGACGTTATTGTTTATGATGTAGACTCTCATGCCTGCATCGTGGATGGAGTAAGACTTCATTCGGGTAAAAGATTTACCTACAGACATAACGATATGGAGAGTCTTGAAAAAAACCTTCAGAGAGCTACCAAAGTTGCTGAAGAAACAGGAGGCGGTATTTTGGTAATTACCGAAGGAGTTTTCGGGATGAGAGGACAGCAGGGAAAAATTAAAGAGATCTGTGACCTTAAATCAAAATATAGCTTCAGACTTTTAGTAGATGATGCACACGGATTTGGAACACTAGGTACAACAGGTGCCGGAGCAGGTGAAGAACAAGGCTGTCAGGATCAGATTGATGTATACTTCTCCACTTTTGCCAAATCAATGGCTGGTTTCGGAGCATTCCTTGCGGGGGACAAAGAAATTATCAGATACCTGAAATTCAACCTGAGATCTCAGATCTTTGCCAAGTCTCTGACTATGCCAATGGTTATAGGAGGATTGAAAAGATTGGAGCTTTTAAGATCGAAACCTGAGATCAAAGCTAAACTTTGGGAAAATACCCACAAATTACAGAACGGATTAAGAGAAAGAGGATTCAACATCGGTGATACCAATACTTGTGTAACTCCGGTAATGATGCAGGGAACTCCGGTAGAAGCTACCCTTCTTGTAAAAGATTTAAGAGAGAATTACGGTATCTTTACATCAGTGGTGGTATACCCTGTAATTCCAAAAGGAATGATTCTATTAAGGTTAATTCCTACTGCCTCTCATACGGATGCAGAGATTAATGAAACTCTGACCGCATTTGAAGCTATTCATGATAAATTAGTAAGTGGTTACTATAAAGAGCAGGAACAGCTATTACTGCAGGAACAAGGATTAAGTTTTAAACCGATTTAATCATCAACATAAAAAAACCACTGAATTACTTCAGTGGTTTTTTATTTAAAAACTATAAAAGCTATAAAAACGAAATGAAACTCAAAGGATATATGTTAGGAACACTGTCAGCTGTTTCCTATGGATTGATTCCTATTTTTATTCTGCCCATCAAACAAGCGCATTTTTCAGTAGATGTAACCTTATTTTACAGGTTCTTCTTTTCTGCTTTACTGGTAGGTGGATATCTCCTTTACTCCAATGAGAGTTTCAAAATCAATAAGAAAGAAACACTTGTATTAGCTGTACTGGGAATCTGCTATGCATTATCTTCAGAATTTTTATTCTTAGGCTATGACTTTCTTACTCCGGGTATTGCTTCTACTGTTTTATTCATTTATCCTGTTATTGTAGCTTTGATTATGTTCTTTTTTTATAAAGAAAAACTCAATAGACTGTCTATAGTATCCTTACTTTTTGCCTTTGCAGGAGTTATTGTTTTATGTTTAAAAGGAAGTGGCCTGGAAATCAATTTTACGGGGTTGGGGATCGTGATGCTAAGTTCTCTTTTTTATGCATTATATATGGTTATTGTCAACAAATCAGATCTTAAGATTTCCGGATTTAAGCTGTCTTTTTATTCCATGCTTTTTACATCCCTGTTTTTTATGACAAAGACAGGTCTGGAGGGACAGTCTTTAACGATACCTTCCCTGTCTCTATTTTTTAATTTTCTCATTTTTGCTTTTCTGACTACTGTTATTTCCAGCTTATGCCTGGTATATGCCATTAAATATATAGGATCTACCCCCACAGCAATACTTGGAGCTTTGGAACCTGTAGTTGCCGTAATGGTAAGTGTGTTAATGTTCCATGAAAAGTTCACCCCCAATCTGTTCATTGGTATTACGCTAATTCTTTTAGGGGTTACGCTTAATGTGATTGCAGACAACAGGAAGGCGAAACTTAATCAATGCACAAGCTAGAAATAGCCGACTAATCCTTAGTAGTTCATAACAAAATTTTTATACTATATTTACCCAACAAATTGATGGGTACATATAATATGCAAATTATTCCAAAGATCATTTTTTCTCTTATTACAAGAATCTTCTTATGTCTAGTTTTATTGTTCTCAGAACCGGTATCATGGCAATTTAGATTTCTATGTGTGATTATTTTTTGTATTCCCTGGATCAGATTTTTCATGAATGACAGCGACAGGAAAAATATCGATCAGTCTATTTATTACAAGCTTTTATCTCTTACCACACCTATATTATATATTTTTATAGTTTGGAAAATCTTTGAACTGTATCATTTCAGTTTAATGACGCAGTTAGTTTTATTCTCTTTACCGGTAATAGCAGGACTTGTTATAGAATCGAAAGATAAAGATATGTCAATCAACACTCAACATATCTTACAGACCATGAGTTTCTATTCTATCCTTTTCTTTTTAGCGGTTAATGCATCTTTTGATTTTTCCAAGCCATTATCCAAAGGATATTTAATTACCGATAAAGCCATTTCTACAGAAGAAAAAATGGATTCGGATGGTTACTCTGAAATTACAAACTATCAGTTTAAGACAATTCCCAAGGAAAAAATGAACCCGGTTCCATTTTGGAAGCAAATATCAGCAGCGGAACATGCGGACATATATCCAAAGGCAGATCGTTACAATCCCTCCAAAGTATTTCTTAACATTCAAAATAAGAAATATGAAATTCTTGCCAGAAAATTTAAAATTATCCGGGATAAAAATAATGATGGATATTTACGCTTATACTATCTCAAAGAATATACAAAGCCTGATGTAATGAATGTAAGCCGCAAAACTTATAATCAATTTGGAAAAGGAGATTATCTCGATATTGAAACTTATTCCGGATTATTTGGTTTGGAATGGACCTACAATCACTGGAAACATAATCATTGATATGAATAAGGTATAAAAAAATACTTTTGAAGTTTTCGTCAAATAATCAGTAAAAATCTTTGCTCTTTTAGATTTAAAACTTATAACTTTGCAAAAATTTTCTGTTGAAAGATCTGCTTCTTATCACCCCACCTTTTACCCAACTCAATACTCCTTATCCCGCAACAGCTTATATCAAAGGATTTTTGAATACCAAAAATATTTCCAGTTATCAGCTTGATCTGGGAATTGATGTTATTTTAGAATTATTTTCAAGAGACGGGCTTCAAAAGGTTTTTGATAAAAAGATTGACCTTCCGACGACTACTGAAAATACACAGAGAATATTTGCTTTAAGAGAAGAATATTTAAAAACCATCGATCAGGTAATTTCTTTTTTACAGGGCAAAAATCCAACGTTAGCCAGACAGATCTGCAGCATGAATTTTCTGCCTGAAGCTTCCCGTTTCAACCAACTGGATGATATGGATTTTGCTTTCGGAAATATGGGTTTACAGGATAAAGCTAAACATTTGGCTACCTTATATCTGGAAGATATCTCAGACTATATTATCGAAAATAATGATGCTGATTTCGGGTTTAGCAGATATGCGGAACGCCTGGGGAAAAGTGCGAATTCTTTTGACGAGCTCTATTCAAAATTAGCAGGCCCACAAACATTTATCGATGATTTTACATTAAAAATTCTTCAGGATAAAATAGAAAATATACAACCTAAACTGGTTTGTTTTTCAATACCTTTTCCCGGAAATTTATACTCTGCTTTTAAGTGCGCTCAGTTTATAAAAAAGAACTTTCCTCACATCAAAATCGCCATGGGAGGTGGATTTCCCAATACAGAATTAAGAGAGGTCAAAGACCAGAGAGTTTTTGAATTTTTTGATTTTATCACCTTAGATGATGGTGAACTTCCTATTGAGTTACTATGTCAAAGTGTATTGTATCCCACAGATGAATTGGAATACAAAAGAACTTTTTTACTTGAAAATCAAGAAGTTGTTTATAAAAATAATTCTAAAAGACATGATTATAAGCAGGCTGAAATTGGTACTCCGGATTATACCGATTTAAAATTAGATCAGTATATTTCCGTTATTGAAATCGCCAATCCCATGCACAGTTTATGGAGTGACGGGAGATGGAACAAACTGACAATGGCTCATGGATGCTACTGGGGTAAATGTACTTTCTGTGATATTTCTTTAGATTATATTAAAATCTATGAACCCATCTCTGCCAAAATTTTGGTAGACAGAATGGAAGAGCTCATCAAAACAACCGGCGAAACCGGTTTTCATTTTGTAGATGAAGCAGCTCCTCCAGCTTTGATGCGGGAAGTTGCCCTGGAAATTCTCAGAAGAAATCTTGTTGTAACATGGTGGACCAATATCCGTTTTGAGAAAAGTTTCACCAGTGATTTATGCTATCTCTTAAAATTATCCGGATGCGTTGCCGTTTCAGGAGGTCTTGAAGTCGCCAGTGATCGTTTGTTAAAATTAATTGATAAAGGAGTTTCTGTAGAGCAGGTTGCCAAAGTAACAAAAAATTTTACTGAAGCAGGAATCATGGTTCATGCCTATCTGATGTATGGCTACCCTACCCAAACTGTTCAGGAAACAATAGACTCACTGGAGATGATTCGTCAAATGTTTGAAATGGGAATTCTTCAAAGTGGATTCTGGCACCAGTTTGCAATGACTGCCCATTCACCTGTAGGAATCAATCCCGAAGATTTCGGAGTTATTCCGGTGAAACAGGAAATTCTATTCGCAAACAATGACATCGACTTTAAAGATAAAACAGGAATCGATCATAATAAATTCAGCTTCGGATTAAAAAAATCCCTCTTCAATTATATGCATGGAATTAATTTTGAAATTCCCCTTCAGGAATGGTTCGATTTTAAAATTCCAAGAACAACAATTCATCCTGACCATATTCATGACTGTCTTTTAGAAGATGACGCATTTGCTTTTAAAGGAAACTCAAAAATTGTATTTTTAACCAAAAATGTAATCGCTGAGAATCGCGTAAAAACAAAAAAGAAATATTCTGGTACGTACACTTTAATTACATTCCATTTAAAAACCAATATTGTGAAGATCGAGCTGGAGCAAGATAAAGCAAACTGGTTACTGAATGTATTGGAGCAGAACTCTATAGAAAATCCGAAAAAGATTACAGCTCAACAACTTAAGAATCATTTCGAAGAAAATTTTGAGGATTTTGAACTATTCTGGTTTTCAAAACCTATGCAGCAACTAAAGGAAAATGGGGTGATTTTAAGTTTATAAAAATTTTTAGTTTTTTCTCAGGGATTTTAAAAATTCCACAGATTTTCCAATTGTCAATTAATTTTTGAAATTATTAACGAACGAACTACATTCCTATTGAATACAACTTTTGCAGATCAAGCAGTTTTTTTATTACATCATAAAAACGCTTAGTTTGTCATTCCGGAGGAATCCAGATTTTTTTTTATAATGACGTTGAGATTCCTACAAAATGACAAAGGCTCCGGTAGGTTTTGGAAGAAGTTCAATTTTTACTGAAGATAATATGCTCGCAAATTTTGCGGAGCATGCTGATCTTTTTTATTATACGATAAAAACCTGTTTCTATTGAACGTTTTCTAATTAGATGTATCTTTTACAACAGGGCCAACAGATACTTTTTCCTGAGTTTTAATAAAATTGGGATCCATAATAGCCATGCGTTCTGCAAGTGCTTTATAAGTTGGGAATTTTAAAATAGAGGCTCTGCCAGACATTTCTCGGTAAATCGTAAAAGATTTACCGCCAGCACTTTTCAATTGCTTTGTAGTTGTAATATACCGTCCGATATATTTACTTTTGGCATCGTAGATTTCGATATCTATAAAAGTTTTATCCATGATGGTATCATCCGACCCGAAACTTACTGGCAAATTAGTAAAATACCCCACCGGAACACCATTACTTAGGATCTCGCCTACTTTATTGACCTCAATATTCAGCTTATCAATCTTTTTTCTGATGGCATAAGCTTCTTTTGTCTTACTGTCCAGCTTTCTTTTCGGCATGTTCGAAAACAGCTCATCGAGATTCTTTACATTGATCCCTTTGTTATCAATTATTTTAAGACCATTCACGGAAGTATAAACGGCAGATTTTTCTTCCCCGGAAAATGCCGATGGTGAAATATAATCCAGTTCTATTACTTTATCCCTGTTATATACTCTATTAATTTCTATATAGCTGTCTCTCACAGAATCAACAATACTTTTATCTATAAATTTTATAGTATATAATGGTGTCTCCTTTAAATCCATAAAAGTATAATTACTGGATTTATTGGAGAGTTTTGCTACCGGGATTCCGTCTAAGTTGATAATTCCTCTTTTGGTCTTAATATTCTGGGCATTGAGGAAAACTCCCAGAAGTGTAAAGAATATAATAATACTTTTCTTCATAGAACCAGCCTTTTACATAAAATAAAAAAAGTGTAACACAAAGTTACACTTTCTTGAAAATATATTTAGCTTTTCATTTAATTATTCACAAAGGATAATTCCTTTATTATGATTAAATTCTACAACACCGCTTTTGATAGAATAAGAAAAAACAGAGTCTTTCTCATTTTCTTTAGCAAAGTTTTTAGCAAAAGCATCATCAATTGAATTAGCAAAAAGCTTTACTTTACCACCGACTAAAGAAGAAACAATTCCTGCGTGGTTTTGCATGATGTGAAATTCACCATTTTTTCCAGGCAACAATACTGAGTTTACTTCTCCTTCAAAAACTACGTATTCTGGTGTTAAAATTTTTATATTCATTTTAATTTAGATTTGAAGATTTCAGATTTCAGATTTCAGACAACCTTAAAGTCTCATGTCTAGTATCTGATATCTTTATGTCTAATTTATTAAGCGTTTTCAGCTAACATTTTTTGTCCTGCTTCGATAGCTTCTTCGATTGTTCCTTTCAAGTTGAAAGCAGCTTCTGGTAAGTGATCTAATTCACCATCCATAATCATGTTGAAACCTTTGATAGTATCTTTGATATCTACCAATGATCCAGGAATACCTGTAAACTGTTCTGCTACGTGGAAAGGCTGAGATAAGAATCTCTGAACTTTTCTTGCACGGTATACTACAGATTTATCTTCTTCAGAAAGTTCTTCCATACCAAGGATTGCAATGATATCTTGAAGCGCTTTATATCTTTGAAGAATTTCTTTTACTCTTTGAGCACAGTCATAATGTTCGTGACCGATAACTTCCGGAGCAAGGATTCTTGAAGTAGAAGCTAGAGGATCTACCGCTGGATAAATACCTAATGAAGCAATCTTTCTGTCAAGTACCGTTGTTGCATCTAAGTGAGCAAACGTTGTTGCAGGAGCCGGGTCAGTTAAGTCATCCGCAGGTACGTATACCGCCTGTACTGAAGTAATTGAACCATTTTTAGTTGAAGTAATTCTTTCCTGCATCGCTCCCATCTCAGAAGCAAGAGTTGGTTGGTAACCTACCGCTGATGGCATACGACCAAGAAGTGCAGATACCTCAGAACCAGCCTGTGTAAAACGGAAGATGTTGTCTACGAAGAAAAGTACATCTCTACCTTGTCCGCTTTCACCACCATCTCTATAATACTCAGCCAATGTAAGACCAGAAAGCGCTACTCTAGCTCTTGCACCTGGCGGCTCGTTCATTTGTCCGAAAACGAATGCTGCTTTAGAATCTTTCATAGCTTCTAAGTCTACTTTAGAAAGATCCCAACCTCCGTTTTCCATAGAGTGCATGAAATCATCACCATACTTGATAATTCCTGATTCCAACATCTCTCTTAAAAGGTCATTTCCTTCTCTCGTTCTTTCACCTACTCCAGCAAAAACTGAAAGACCTCCGTGTCCTTTTGCAATATTGTTAATCAACTCCTGGATCAATACTGTTTTACCTACACCGGCACCACCGAACAAACCAATTTTACCTCCTTTTGCGTAAGGTTCAACTAAGTCGATTACTTTAATACCTGTAAATAAAACTTCTGCAGAAGTTGAAAGTTGATCAAATTTTGGAGCTTCTCTGTGAATTGGAAGTCCTCCCTCTTTAGAAATATTCTGAAGTCCGTCGATAGCATCACCAACAACGTTGAATAGTCTTCCGTTTACAGCCTCTCCGATTGGCATAGTAATAGGATTTCCGTATCCAATTACTTCTTGACCTCTCTTAAGACCATCAGTAGCGTCCATTGCGATACATCTTACTGTATCTTCGCCAATATGTTGTTCTACCTCTAAAACTACTTTTTCACCGTTTTCTTTTGTAATTTCTAACGCGTCATAGATGCTAGGAACAGATTCCACATCTGTGAAGACAACGTCGATTACCGGACCAATAATTTGAGAAATTTTACCTTTAATTTGGTTTGCCATTGCTAAATTTTTTCTTGGTGCAAATATAGTGATTCTTCATAAACCTACAATTGGTAAAAAAAAGATTTTTATCATGCTTTTTTCAGTCATGTAGCAATATAACATTTTAGCAATGTAACAATATTTATCATTGAAATTATTGATACACTGTTATATTGATAGATTGGCACATTATTTCTATATTTGCAGTCAAAATTTTTCCGTTTTGAAAGTTTTCAAAAATTTTACAGATTATTCTTCTCAAAAGCCTTTAGCATTGTCTTTAGGTATGTTTGACGGGGTACATCTTGGGCATAAAAGCATCATTGATGAATTGATAACAATAGGTACAGAAAACAATCTGGAAACAGCGATTCTTACTTTTTGGCCACATCCCAGGTTTATTTTTAATCCTAATGAAGATCTAAAGCTTCTGAATACATTAGAAGAAAAGAAGCAGCTTATTGAAAAATATGGTATTGCTCATTTATTCCTGAAAGAATTTGATGAAGAGTTCAGAAATTTAACCGGCGAAGAATTTGTGCGTCAGATTTTAATTGACAAACTCAATGTTAAGTACCTGATTATAGGTTATGACCATTCTTTCGGAAAAAATAAAAGCGGAAATTTTGAATTGCTTCAAAAATTATCCAAAGAACTTGATTTTGAGGTTGAACAAATGGAAGCAATCAATATTCACGAAAATAATATCAGTTCAACGAAAGTACGTAATGCTCTTTTAACCGGACACATTAAAGAAGCCAATGAAATGCTGGGGTACTCCTACTCTGTTTCCGGAACTGTAGTTCACGGAAAAAAGATCGGAAGAACCATTGGTTATCCCACAGCCAATATCGACACAGAATCAATCAAGCTATTACCTAAAAAAGGAGCTTATATTGTTGAAGTTGAAGTAAAAGGAAATCAATATAAAGGGATGTTGAGCGTTGGAACCAACCCAACGGTAAACGGAGAAAAGTTAACTGTTGAAGTGTATATCCTTGACTTTGACGGAGATATTTATGATGAGAAAATTACAGTCAGGTTCAGAGACTTCCTTCATGATGAAATAAAATTTGAAGGACTGGAAAAACTGATTGAAAGACTGGATGAGGATAAAAGATTAACCGAAGAATTTAATTTTTAAAATAAAAACTGTTTCATACAATGTGCATGAAACAGCTTAATAATTTTTATTTTAGTATTTTTAAATAGACCTTTTGTGGTTCACCGTTCAATTTCACATTGGGGAATTCTTTATCATGGTCTATATAGATATCTCTTTTTTCACCTGCTTTACCGTTTCCGTCAGAATCCCATTCTATTGAGACATAATATTTCATACCTTCTGCAGCTTTGGGGTCAATACGGCTTGCAGCATCTTTAGGTATTGGCAGGTCAATAGTGAAAGGAACTGATGTTTGCTCATACTCTTTTTCTGTAATTAATGTAGCGGGAGCATCAGCTAAAAGTGGATCATGGGCATATAAACTCACCTTCAATTTTGGGTTTTTTATGGTAAAATGATCTGTACCCGTAAATTCTAATTTTAAGTTTTCCTGATTATCAGACGGATTTGATTTTTCAGATTTTGCCTCAGTATTCTCAGAAAGAGGTTTCTTATCACTCTTATTACAACTGAATAGTGTAACGGATAATACTCCTGCAGCCATTAGTAATGTAAGATTTTTTTTCATTTAAATTTTATTTTGTGAATATGATTTTCAACTATTTACTGGGAAGCAGACAACAAAATGCATGCCTTAAAAAGAATATTGGACACCTTATTCTCCGTCTTATAAAGACTCATTAATTGCATTCTGAGCCTTCTTGGTTAAAGATTTAAATACCAATTCATAGGAATGATCTATTAACTTTAAGATGAGTTCTCTCTTTAAGCCATCTAGTGAAACGGAATTCCAATGGGTTTTATTCATATGATAAGCCCCTGTAATCTGAGGATATTGCTCACGAAGCTCTGCACTCCACTCAGGATCTGTTTTCACATTAATGGCTAATGGCTGTCTTTCAAGTCCCATAAGCAAAAACATTTTAGTGTCCACTTTCATCACAAGAGTTTCGTTATCAAAGGGAAAACTTTCCGTAACTGCTTTTTTGGCAAGACAATAGTCTAAAATTTCGTTGGCATCCATGTTTTTCGTTTATAGGTAGCAATATAATAAAAATGATGATGTTCTGAGATGTTGTTTAATAACAGAAAAAATATATAAACTTTAAATCAAATTTAGTAAATTTAAGAAAGGAAAATACCATCACCTCAAAATAGATTGTTATGAAAGCTCTAGTAATCGGTGCTACAGGCGCTACAGGAAAAGATTTAGTCAATCAGTTACTCAATGACAAGGATTTTGAGGAAGTGGATATTTTTGTGAGAAAACCTGTTGATATTGAAAATGAAAGGCTTAAAGTTCATGTTGTCAATTTTGAAAAACCTGAGGAATGGAAAGAAATGGTGAAAGGAGATGTTGCATTTTCCTGCCTGGGAACTACTTTAAAGGATGCAGGAAGCAAAGAAGCCCAGAAAAAGGTAGATTTTGATTATCAGTATGAATTTGCCAAGGCAGCCAAAGAAAATAATGTAGAGGATTATATTTTGGTTTCTGCTTATGGAGCTAGTCCTAAGTCTAAAATCTTCTATTCCAAAATGAAAGGAGAGCTCGAAGAAGCTGTAAGGCAATTACATTTCAATAAAATTACCATTTTTAAACCCGGAATGCTTGAAAGAAAAAACTCTGGAAGAACGGGAGAAGTTTTGGGCAGCAGAATTATAAAGTTCGCTAATAAACTTGGATTATTGGAAAGTCAAAAGCCCTTGCCTACGGATATTCTGGCAAAGGCAATGATTAATTCTTCAAAGATTAAAAGTAATGGGTACTCTAGTATAAAACTGGGCAATATTTTTTGTTTCGCAGAGAAAACTAATGAATAGCGATTGTTAATTGAGGAGTCTTACGCATTACTTTGTCGTTTTACTCTTCATCTTTTGCCCCAATTTTTCATATTCAATGTCGTTAGGTTCCCAAAGTTCTATTTTATTTCCTTCAGGATCCATGATATGAACAAACTTACCGTATTCATAGGTCTCCATCTTATCGACGATTGTTACATTTTCTTTTTGAAGCTCTTCCACGAGTTTTTCAAGATTTTCTACCCTGTAATTAATCATAAAGTCTTTTTCCGAAGGTTGAAAATAGTTAGTTTTTTCATTGAAAGGACTCCATTGGCTAAATCCTTTTTTAGAGTTATCAGCTCCCTGATACCACTCAAAAACAGTTCCATATTCATTGGTTTCAAAACCCAAATGATCTTTGTACCAGTCTCTCATTTTTTTAGGATCTTTGGATTTAAAAAAGATTCCGCCGATACCGGTCACTCTTTTCATATGATCAGATGTATTTTCTGTACCTGCTTTAAATGCAAATCCTAACATAAAGGAAGCCAGGATAGAAATGATAAAGATTATTTTTTTCATGGAAGTATAAATTTATTTTAAAATAAAAAAAGTGGATGTTAACTAAACATCCACTTTGTAAATATACTTTTTTATCTTTATTTCAGATACTTTGTAATAGCATCATCTGTAGGTTTTGTAGTACTTACAAAAGTATCTACTAACTTTCCATTTTCATCAATTAAGAATTTTGTGAAGTTCCAGAGAATACTTGTATTTTTCACTCCATTTAATTCTTTTTCTGTCAAATATTTAAAGATAGGCGCCGTATCATCTCCTTTTACAGAAACTTTTGCTGCCAATGGAAAAGTTACTCCATAATTTTTCTGGCAGAAAGCACCGATTTCCGTATTGGTTCCCGGTTCCTGACCACCAAAATTATTGGCAGGAAAACCTACGATTACCAATTTATCTTTGTACTGCTCATATACTTTTTCCAGATCCGCATACTGTGGGGTAAAACCACATTCTGAAGCTGTATTGACAATAAGGATTTTTTTTCCTTTGAAATCTGCAAAATTAATTTCTTTGCCATCCAGACTTTCTACTTTGAAGTCATATATTGTTTTTCCCATAAGTTCTTTGGTTTTAGCTTGAGAAAGTTCGCTTTTTTGATTCGTGCAGCTTTGCAGAAATGCTATAAAAGAAAGCATTAGTAAAAAAATATTTTTCATTTTTTATAGATTTTTTTGCAGCTAAACTGCGTTAATTTAAAACTTAAAAATATTAGCAGGAAAAACTTTGTTGATATCAATTTTATTAAGCAACATCACATAATCTCCATCTTTTTTAGAACTTGAAGATTCTATTTTGAATGGCATTGTAAGATTTCCTACTTTTTTATAATCTGAATACACCATCGTTTCATCTTTTTTAACTTCTTTTAGAAGCATATAAGTTTTTGCATCAAAATAATACATATTCTTATTGACATTCTTTGTAAGCTCAACTTTATGACAGTAGATCTCTCCTACTTTTTCTTTTCCAAGGTATTTAGCATCAAAACCTTTGCTTTCCCAATCAATGAAATCATTATCAAAACTTTCAGAAACATATTCAGGATATTCCTGAAGTTTGTTGGTCGCATAGTTCATTGCATACCCTTTATTCCCATCAAACCCTTCTATTGCCGTATCTTTTCCGTTGATGGTAATCACTGTTTTGGTGAGATTTGGGCGCTGTTGATAAATCTTTATAGCATATTCATCTTTAATTCCCAAAACTACTTTTCCCTGAAGCAACACTGAGTTTAAAAGTTTCCAATTGGTTAATCCTCCGGACAATTCAATGTTTTTATCTATAATTTCTTTTGCGGTCTGCGCAAAAGTAAAATGCGAGAATATCAGGGCAAATACAAAAAGTAATTTCTTCATTAATTTTATTTATAAATTCAAATATAAGGGGATTTGACCGAAAAAGCAAGAAGCCCAATAAAGCAGAGAAAGTGAATCAACTCATTGGGAATTTACTAATCCGCTGGTTTTCTTTATTCACTTTTAAAATGACTCGATTCTCAAATTTTAAATTAATTTTCTCGCTTTTTCCAAATCTTCAGGAGTATCAATGCCTACTCCAATGAAGTTGGTTTCTATCATTTTAATCTTCATTCCGTATTCAAGATAACGGATACATTCAATTTTTTCTGATATTTCAAGAGGTTTCATCTCCAGTTTTGAAAACTGCAACAGCGCTTCTTTCCGGAATGCATATACTCCGATATGTTTAAAATAATCTACGTGATAAGAAGTTTCTCTGTGAAAAGGAATTACAGATCGGCTGAAATACAAAGCAAAACCTTTATTGTCTGTAATTACCTTTACATTATTGGGATTTTCAATTTCCTCTTTTTCCAGTAATTTTATTTTTAAAGATGCTAATGAGATTTCATGCTGATCATCATTTTTAAAGACCTCGATCAATTGCTGTAAAGGTTCCAGTTTTAGGAAAGGTTCATCACCCTGGACATTGATTACAATATCGCAATCAATAGTCTGTACTGCTTCTGCAATACGGTCGCTTCCCGTCTCATGCTGTCCTGTCATTACAGCTTTTCCTCCATTTTTTACAATTTCATCAAGGATAATTTGAGAATCAGTTGCTACAAATACCTCATCAAACAGACCTGTCTCCACAACATTCTGATAGGTTGTGATAATAACGGTTTTCTCTCCTAAATTCTGCATTAATTTTCCCGGAAAGCGGCTTGCTTCATATCGGGCAGGAATGACAGCGATTATTTTCATTAAGTAAACAATTAAGTATTATTAAGAAGTTACGATCTCCCTTCTCAAGGAGGAAGAATAATAGTTTATATTCTGATCAAAAGTAATAAAAAACTTTCTTATGGCACTGTTTTTATGCAATAACTCAGCTTTATTAAATCAAAAAGAAACTTTCACTCCTACCATATTATATTCCCATTGGCGGGATGCAAGAAAATCGAGTTTATATCTTGTATTTTTAGCATGAGGATCCGAAACTGTAAATCTGCTTCTTGAAATTGTTTTTCCGATGAAATACCCCATCAATAAGGCTAAAGGATAATCTGAGGCCCAGTGAACCTTACTCTGCATCATTTGAAAACATAATGCTCCTGCTAAAGTATATCCTACAGGCTTTATCCATTTTGCATCGGGATAATTGTCTGCAATAACCGTTAACC
The DNA here is from genome assembly GCF_016756935.1 of Chryseobacterium sp. KMC2. NCBI lineage: Bacteria > Pseudomonadati > Bacteroidota > Flavobacteriia > Flavobacteriales > Weeksellaceae > Chryseobacterium > Chryseobacterium sp. KMC2. The sequence continues at coordinate 87,023 of NZ_JAESIT010000013.1, read as the reverse complement.
CGGCCATAAATGTCGTTAAATGCCCGGATGGCATTGCATCGTAGTTTGAGGTATTTTTTCCAAATGCTGAAAAACTTGGAAAAGGATTCCAGGCACCTCCTTTATTGCCATTTGCTTCTGCTATAAAGGGGCTTTCTCTTCCGGTAACTCTTTTGATCGTTTGGGTAAAGACTCCTGAGAGGATTAAACTTTCCATTAACCCGCTTGCCGTAGCCTGAGCCCGGTAATCATTTTTGATTACACCATAAACTCCAAAACCAATCCCGGCCAATACTACCGTAGACCCATTTCCTATCAGATATAAGGTAGATCCAATATCTTTAGGAATTTTAAAAACACCCCCTACTTTGCTGTAGGTATTATCTTCGCTCATCCCCCATTTCTCGGCAATTTCTCTCGAATTATCCGTTAATTTCTGATCCACAGGTATCAGAATCAGGGTTGCTGCAAGTGCCCCCCCTAAATAATAGGCATGATCTTTTGCGACAAAGTCTTTATTGGTATTGAGAAAATTTCGGGGTAATTTGGTTACAAAATCCAGCAGTTTAGGCTTTGGATAGGTTCTGACAGAACCGTCTTTTAAAGTATACGTTTGAACTTTTGGCTGTTCTTCAGGCAATTCCTGAATTTTTAAAGTATCAACCTCTTGTGAGCACACCCATATTGACGCCGGTAATAGCAGAAATCTCAGTTTTTTCATCTTTGTTTTTTTCAGGCCTATTTTATTCTTATAAAGCCCCCCAAAGGTAATTCCAAGTTCGTTTTAAGCAAAATGTTTACTTAATTTTTAATATTTATTTAATTTTTTTTCTATAAAATAATAATCGATATTAATTCATATATTTAATCAAATAAATAATTCCGTACATCCATGAGACGTACGGAATTATTTTTTAGTTATGGGTTATAAATTTTTACTTTTTGTTGTCAATATAATACTTCGTATTATTTTTAAAATTTCTGAAGCCTGATTTCTTACATCTTCAAATTCTTCTTTAGAAATATACTCTGTAGTAAATAAGAGCTCCAACCAATATATTGTTTCATCACATTCCTTTTGAGAAATTGAGAGATTATGAATAAAATCCCTTTTACTCTGACCATTCAAAGCTTCTCTAATATTTGCTCCAACAGGAGTTTCTGAGCGCAATATTTGTTTGGAAAGAACAAATTCTTTTTTATCAGCAACAAGCTTTTTATAAATTGTAATAATATTTACTGCCAGCTCAAAACTCTTTTTCCCAACAATACTTTCACTTATAACTTATAACTTATAACTTATTTTAAGGCATTCAATGCATTTTCCAGTTTTGGAAGCATCACTTTAATTTCATCAATGGCAAGCCCTCCTACAGAAGCACGGAACCAAGGTTCAGATTTTTCTTCTCCAAATGCTGAGAATGGTACCAAGGCAACCCCGGCATCATTGATTAGGTAGAATACAAGATCAGAAGAGTTTTCAATAACTTCTCCATCCGGTTTTGTTCTTCCGATATAATCTAATTTAATGGTAAGATAAAGTGCTCCCATCGGCTCAATACTGTCTACAGCCAGTCCTTTTCCTTTTAAATCCTGGATTCCCCCATGAAGAACTTTTAAGCTGTTTTCAAGCTTCCCTTTGAAATCTTCCACGAAAACATTTACATTTTCCGGGTTTTCATAGAATTTAGCGGTCGCTTCCTGTTCTGGTTTTGGTGCCCAGGCTCCCACGTGTGTAAGAAGTGCTTTCATTTTATCAATAATATGAGCTGGTCCGAATCCCCATCCCACACGTACTCCTGTTGCAGCAAGGCATTTAGAGATACCATCGATATAGATTGTATATTCTTTCAATTCCGGGAAAAGAGAAACTGGATCTACATGCTCAGCTCCAAAAGTAAGGTTAGAATAGATTTGGTCATACATCAGGTATAACGGTTTTTCATCTGCTCCTCTCTTCTTGTTTTCAGCAATCACCAATTCACAGATCTCTGAAAGCTGCTCTCTTGTAAACATTGTTCCGGTAGGATTCAATGGCGAGCAAAGTGCCAGTAAAACAGCTCCATCCAAATGAGGTTTTAAATCCTCTGCAGTAGGAAGGAAGTTGGTTTCAGGTTTTGTTTTTACCTCCACAGCATTGGCAGAAGTAAGATACGCATAATGGTTGTTGTTCCATGAAGGAGTTGGATAAACGATTTTATCACCTTCATCCACAATGGTTTTGTAAACGGCATAGATCAACGGTCTTGAACCTGCGGTGATCAAAATATCGTTGGGCGCATAATCCAGATTCCATCTGGTTTTCAAATCTTTGGAAACTTCTTTTCTTAAAGATAAAAGTCCGTTTGCAGGTGGATAATTCGTCAGATTATTCTGATAGGCTTTCTGAATTTCTTCCTTCAGCAATGCTGGAATAGGATAGATATTAGAATTCAGGTCACCAATAGTAAGATTGGCAATTTCTGCTCCTTTTGCTTTTAGATCATTTACTTCGTTACCAATTTTTACAATTTCAGAACCGATCAGGTTCGCTGCTAATTTTGAAACTTTCACTTTTATTCTTATTTAAAATTTACTAATATTATCTTCTTAAATTGAGCTTCTCACCTATCTGATCCTCAGGGGTATGAGCATCATAAGCGGCTATTAGTTCTTTAGTTTTTTTTGCGGTCCTGGAATTAGGGTATTTTTTGATAATTCTGTTGTATTCTTCCATTTTGTCATCAAAAATTTTTCCTTCTTCACTGTCATAAATCAAATCACTATCCATTCCCAGAAGATAATCTGATAAATAACTATAATAATTATCTGTTATTGATTTGATTAATTGACTTTTAGGATATTTATTCATTAAATTTTCCCAAACGATCAACCGGTCTCCCAATTCTTCCCAGGTTATCATCAGACCTCCGTTTATAGCGTAATTTTCCTTGTTATCTTTCGCCATCTGCGAAATATAAGCACTATAATCAGGGGTTACTTTATTCTTAAAAACAGACTCATAATATCCTGGCAATGAATGAATTTCGGTAAACCCTTCTCCCATTTCACGGAACTCAAGACCTGCTTTATTCAGTTCGGCAGCCATTTTCTTTATATTATCCGGCAGATTATAGGTATCCGGTCCTGTATGATAATCAATATACTTATCGAGTATCTCAGTTTGAGAATCATTAAAACAATCCGTGTATTTGTCTCTGATTTTCACATAATCTTCATACACTTTATTGTTCTGCTCCGGACTGTTTCCTGCAATCTCTTTGTCTATTTTAGTACGATACCATTGTAAAGCTGTAATATAATCCTCAGTCTTATTTTCTGAAGAACATGCTGTATCAATCGGTTTATACTGATCTGCGGGGGCTTCGTTTTTTGCAATAGAATCGTTTACCGGCTTTATGTCAGAAACTGCAGTCTCTTTCTTACAGGAAACTACAGCTGCCGACACCAAGCAAACTGCTATAATTTTTCTTATCATTTGCTGTCAATGGGATATTAATCCAGTTTTAAATCTGTTTTAACGGCTCCAATTTTAGCTTCTAATGATGTTAATTTGTCTCTGAAATCTGCTTCTGAAGTAACAGAATCTTTTACTGAAACATAAAACTTGATCTTCGGTTCTGTACCTGAAGGTCTTACGCATACTTTTGTTCCATCCTGGGTGTAATAGATCAGTACGTTAGACTTTGGAATATCATTCATCACCGTTTTCTCATTCTTTGAAACGTTAAAACTGGTCTGCTCCTTAAAGTCTTTAACTTCTTCCACTAATGAACCTGCCAATTCTTTTGGAGGATTTTCACGGAAGTTTTTCATCATATTCTGAATCTCTTCAGCTCCTTCTTTTCCTTTTCTTACGATGTTTACCAACCCTTCATAGTACATTCCAAGATCCTGATAAATCTCAATCATGTATTGATACATTGTTTTTCCATTCGCTTTGCACCATGCAGCAATTTCACAGGCTACAAGGATACTTCCACAAGAATCTTTATCACGTACGAAATCTCCTGTCATGAATCCGAAACTTTCTTCACCACCACACACAAATTTCTGTGTTCCTTCTGCTTCACGGATCATTTTTCCGATCCATTTGAATCCTGTAAGACCTACTTTGCATTCTACACCGAATTTCTGAGCGATATCAAAGAAGATATCCGAAGTTACAATGGTAGACCCGATGAATTCTTTCCCGGTAATTCTTCCCTGTTTTCTCCATTCATTTAAGATATAGTAAGTAAGGATTGTATTGGTTTGGTTTCCATTCAGCAACTGCATTTCAGCGTCAAGGTTCCTCACGGCAATTCCAAGTCTGTCACCATCCGGGTCTGTTCCGATCACAATATCAGCATTGGTAATTCTCGCCAGATCCATTGCCATTTCCAAAGCAGCCGGTTCTTCAGGGTTTGGAGAATCTACGGTTGGGAAATTAGGGCTTGGAATCATCTGCTCTTTAACAAGATCTATTTTTTTAAATCCTGCTTTTTCCAAAGCTTTTGGAACGGTGGTATATGTTGTTCCGTGGATAGAAGTGAAAACAATATTTAAATTTTCTTTTCCCACGTTCTGATACGTAGAGTTTTCAATACATGCATCGATATAAACATCATCCTGCTCCTCACCGATCCACTCGATCAGATCATCATTTCCATTGAATTTAATTTCGTCAAACTTCACAGAATATACTTCATTGATAATAGCTTCATCATGTGGCGGAACAATCTGCGCTCCGTCATTCCAGTATACTTTATACCCATTATATTCTGGTGGGTTATGAGATGCTGTCAGCACAATTCCCCCATTACAGTTTTTATCACGAACAGTGAAAGATAATTCCGGAGTAGGTCTGTGATCTTTGAAAAGCAGGACTTTAATTCCATTGGCAGTCAAAACATCAGCAACCAATTTTCCGAATTCTTTTGAATTGTGACGAACATCATAAGCAATTGCCACTTTAATTTCCTCTCCTTTGAACTGCTTCAGCATATAGTTGGCAAGCCCTTGAGTAGCCTGTCCCAGGGTATATTTATTTAAGCGGTTGGTTCCTACCCCCATAATGCCACGCATTCCTCCTGTTCCAAATTCCAGCTCTCTGTAAAAAGAGTCTTCAAGATCAGGCGAATTGCTATCAATCAGTGATTGTACTGCATCTCTTGTTTCTTTATCGAATGTATCATTTAACCAAAGTTGCGCTTTTTCTAATGTTGTCATATTTATGTCTAATTTTTTTAAGCTAGAAGAGGGAAGCTGGAGGCAGGAAGTTATATTGTGCCTGGCTTCAAAATTCCGGCTTTGTTTTTATTTTTTAAATTTTTATGCTTGGAGGAAAAATTTTAATACGGAAAACAAGAAGTTTAAAAAAATACCATTACTCCCATCTTCCAGCTTCTGCCCTCCAGCTACAATTACTCTAATTTTTTATTCTCAACTTTCGTTGTCTTATCAATTTTAAAGGCTCTGATCGGATCGTTATAATAGATGAATTTTGCAGTATTCTGCACATGTCCTTTTAAAGAATCTTTTACATTCACTTCAGCATAATTTCCATTTTTAGAATCAATATTCAGATTGGTAATTTTCCAGTAAGGAGCAATTAAACTTGCTGTATCTGAAATTTTAATCACCGCTTCTTTGGTCAATCCTAAAAAGTTGGCTCTGCTTCTGTTATGCATTTCCACTTCAGCCCTTCTTGTATTGACAGATCCCATAAAAGTAGCATTATTTTTCATGCTAAGTCTGAAATTATCTGTCTTTATTTCACTTGAAATATTCATTTCTACAGAATCAGAAACAGCTACTTTTTCAAGATTGTATTTTGAATAAATGGTCACATTATAAAAATCTACACCTTTTGTACCTCTCTTTTCTTTGATGGTAAGTGTTTTATTGTTTACATCCACATCAAGATTACTGGCTACATTGGGATAGGTTTCTATTTCTACAAAATTTTTCGGGCCTCTGGCATAAAACACCCTGAATTTTCCTTCCAAATCCAGATTGACAAACTCTGAAACCTCCACATCCTTCTTCTCAATATTTCCTTTTGGAGAAACTTTCCCACAGGAAACTACTGCTACCAGCATCAATGTGTACAATACTTTCTTCATATTTATTTTTAAAATATTCTATATATTAATGGTAATGATCAGGCATGATCATTCTTACTGAAATTTCCTGAGGTTATTTTCATACCCAATTCAGGAACTCACAATAATATTATGTAACAAAAATAGGATTAAAATTTTTAAAAAACTTTGTCATTTGACAATAAAATACCTGATAATTTTCAATTTTTTGACTTTTTTGGAGTCCACCTATTCTTCAGCCCTTTTTTGATTCAGTTTTTTATACAGCCAGGTTTTAGGATTTTTAGTCATTGAGAATAGAAGCAGGTAATCGTGGTTGATATAAGTAATCTTCATTTGTGCTGTATCTTTTAAGTCATTATATTTCATTTTCAATATATTATTTCTCTTTTGGTATACCCCACTATCATCCATTGAAGAAAAAGACCTGTTTTTGTGAAAAGTAAGAACCGCTGTTTCATGTTGAGAAGTCTTTTCTTTTTGAATCAATGGACTTACCTCCTGCTTTTCGCCATCATAAACATCTACAAATTGCCATGAACCAATGAGTTGGTTAGACGAACAGGAAAACATAAGAAACAGGGGAAAGAAAACGGAAAGAAGTCTGAATTTCAGCATTTGATTATTAATTTCTGTAAAAATAAAAAATACCTCAGAAAATTTCTGAGGTATTGTATTGTTTTATTGAGATAGAATATATATTGGACCACCCCGTCAAATCTACGATTTGCCATCTCTCCAAAGAAATGGAATGGTCATGTATCAGATGATTGTTTTAATAAACATTATAATTACACATCATCAAATATATTATCCTTATATCACATCATCAATATTATAATTCTTATGTTCACGGTTGGTTCTGATGATCATTTCTCCCAAGAACCCTGCCACAAACAGTAACGTTCCCATGATCATCATTGTTAATGCAATATAGAACCAGGGATTATTGGTAATTAAATGTCCATAAATTCCTCTGGCCACATCAATCAGCTTTGAAACTCCCAGCCACAATGCTGAAAGAAAACCGAAAATGAACATTACCGTTCCTACGGCACCAAAGAAATGCATAGGTCTTCCTCCAAAACGACTTACAAACCAAAGGGTTACTAAGTCCAGGAAACCTCTGATAAATCTTTCTGTTCCAAATTTGGAAGTTCCGTAAGGTCTTGCCTGGTGCTTTACTTCTTTTTCTGTAATTCTTCGGAATCCTGCATTGGCAGCCAATACCGGAATATAACGATGCATATCTCCATATACGTCGATGGATTTTACCACTTGTCTTTTGTAGGCTTTCAAACCACAATTGAAATCATGAAGTTCAACTCCGGAAACTTTTCTTGCTGCCGCATTAAACAGTTTTGATGGGATATTTTTTGTCATCACATTATCAAAACGCTTCTTCTTCCAACCGGAAACAATATCATAATTATCATTAATTACCATATTGTAGAGTTCCGGAATTTCTTCGGGAAAGTCCTGTAAATCGGCATCCATGGTGATCACCACATCTCCGTTTGTTCTTTCAAAAGCAGCATGAAGTGCCTGTGATTTTCCGTAATTTCTGGAAAATTTAATTGCGTGGATCTGAGGATATTGTACTTTTAAATTCTCAATAATACTCCACGATAAATCCGTACTTCCATCATCTACAAACCAGATCTCATAAGATAGATTACCGGTTGTGCAGACCTTATCAATTCTTGAAAAAAGCTCTTCCAAAGAGTCTTCTTCGTTCAGTAACGGAATAACTATAGATAAATTCATTTAATTTTTAATAAAAATTAGGCTTGATTTGTTTCTTCTGGCTGAATTGTCTTTGTTCTGAAAAACGCACCGAAAAACACCGACAAAACTACGTAAAATATAAGAATTGCTGCAAAATATCCTGAAAAATGACTTGCGGTAAGCATATCTTTTCCTTTTACAGCCTCTGGAGTGAAGCTTTGTAACCTCTCTTTGTATTTCTGATCCAGCTCATCAATGTCTTTTTGATGTTTTAAAATCTTTCTTGCAGAAGTATATTCTGTATCCAATTCTGATTTTTGTCTTTGGACATATTGGTAATTCAGCAGCTTTTTAGCATCCGTATCTGCAAAATTTAAGAAAGCATAAATACTGAAAATAGAAAGGATTCCTCCGATAAACATCGGAACAAATGCTCTCTTGAAAGCTTCTCTAAAACCCATTTTATGGTTATTCCAATATGATTTTACAGACCAGAATGCTGTAGCAGCATAGATGACAGGCAACACGAAAGCATTGGCTTTCAGTGATATATCAAAATAATTGATTCCTGAGAAAAATGAATACACTACAAAGAAAATGATCATTGTAGCGATAAAAAGTATAATTCCTAATGTTGATGGACTTTTCGTCATATTTAATTTTTTAAGAAAAAAGTTGAAAAATTATTCTCCTAGATGTCAGCTGTTTAGCTCTACCACTGCATTTTTTCAACAAATTTTCTTTGATAAAGTTTTGAAGTTTATAAATTATTCCTACCTTTGCAACGGCAAGTCCTAAACAACCAGCTCCTGAGAATCCTCCAGGGTGGGAACGCAGCAAAGGTAATCGGTCGTAGCGGTGTGATTTAGGTAGCTTGCCATTTTTTTTTGGTTTAAGTTGAGAGAGGTAATTTGATAATTATCTTTTTTTGTTTTTAATACCTTACACATCATTTTCTAATTTTCAGATTACCCCAATTTTTTTAAAATTCGAACTCCTCTCCCAATTTTGGTAAAACAAGTTCTACATTTCTGTCTGCAAAATGCTTTAATGCACTTTCATGATTAATTTCAATTGCAGGGAAAGTATCAAAGTGGCAACCGATTACTTTTGGTGTCTTTAATAATTCTGCTGCTGCAAAAGAAGCTTTTCTCGGACACATCGTGTAGTGGCTCCCAATAGGAAGTATGGAAAGATCTATATTCCCGTATAACCTTGGAAACAGCTCCATATCAGCCATTACTCCTGTATCACCAGCCAAATAGATGTTTTTACCCTCAGGAAGTCTGAAGATATACCCTACAGGAACCCCTCCATAGCTCCCATCCGGAAAAGAACTTGTATGGTGAGCCGGAACCATGGAAATTTTAAGATCGTCGATTTTTGCCGATCCTCCTAAGTTGACATCGTCTGTATTCTTTGCTGATTTAAAATAACCACATACTTCAGGAACTCCAATTATGGTAGCTTCCGGATAATGTTGCAACACTTCACCCACATCAGCGATATGATCACCATGAGCATGTGTCAACAGAATATAGTCGATTTTTTGAGCAGTAATGTCAAATCCTGACTCCGCTCTTTTGTAATTGTAGAAAGGGTCACTCAAAATTGTTTTGTCCTTATAGGTGAACAAGAAGCAATTTTGCCCTAAGAATTGTATTTTCATTTTCAATTTAATTTTCAATTATTATTCAACACAAATGACTCAAATGATTTTCACAAATAGCACAATATTATGCTAGTGACCTTTGTAAAAATATTCTTGTCATCTGCGTCTTTTTAATTTAAGAACATCCCATTGGTGATTTCAAAAAAAACTCATAAATCAACAGGCATGTTGGTATTATTATTAAAATCTGGAGCACCAATAATGGTTTCATTGGTTGTAATTTTCCAACTAATACATAAAACCCTAAAACGGCATTAGAAATAATTATCAAGGTAATCAAGGCGGGAATAAAATCAATTTCAAGAATTGACATACCTCCCCTTAGCTCTTGAATTAAATAATAAACAAGAGATAAGGCTAAAGCAATAGATATACAAGAAGTTACTTTTAAAGCGGTCTTCATATTGTCTATTTTTGAGGAAATTTATCCTCAATCAGCCTCAGGTTGATTCCATGTTCCAGGTAAGCTTTACAGCCATCTAAAACCGTTGTAAAACCACCTGTATTATCATTGATTATTTTTAAAAGATCTTCGCCGGTTTGGCTGAATCCATAGCTTTTAATAACAACAAGGGTTCCTTTTTCCATTGCTCTGAATTCATAATCTACATGCGTTGAAGGCTCTCCCCATTCCGTTTTAATCAGTTGGTTAGGAATAATCTGATGAACTTTCACCTCGGATTTTACGCCCTACATTTCCCATTCCCAGATTATGGTTTTACCCTCTTCTAATTTTCCGGTAGATTTTGTAAACCAAAAATTAGTCGTCAATTCAGGATTGATGAATGCTTCAAAAACATCTTCAATCGATTTTCTGATAAGCATTTGCGCTTCAACATAGATTGTAGAACTCATGATAATATATTTTTAGATTTAGTGAAATAAATTAAGCCCTGCTGCCGTAAGGATTGCCATAATGAAAGTCATGATACCCACCTGCTTCAGATACTGATCTAATTCTTTAGGTTCTTTTACCGACATTATACTTCTCCTTAATTTTGCAAGCGGAAACAACAGGATCATTACAATAAATACATAATAGTTCTGAGCCTGTATAAACCCGTTAACTCCTAAAAATATAAGGATCAATACCAAAGGAAGTTGTAAAAGGATCATTTCATAGATCATTGCATTTTTAAACCCGATCCTTAAGGCAAAACTATTTTTTCCTGATAGTTTATCGCTTTCAATATCCCTCATATTGTTAAGGTTTAAAACAGCCATACTCATCATCCCTACTGCCGTTCCCGGCAACAGCATATCCCAGCTGAATGTTTTGGTAAACAGGAAATAGCTTCCGCATACAGAAACCAGCCCAAAAAAGATAAATACGAAGATGTCTCCCAATCCCATATATCCGTAAGGTTTTTTACCTACTGTATATCCAATAGCAGCTAAAATACTTGCGACTCCCAGTCCTATGAAAATATAGAATTCGTTCATATAGTTTGGAATGAAAGCTACATACAGCAAAGCGACTGTAGCAATGAAAGACAGTGCTGCAAAAAGAATGACTGCATTTTTCATCTGCTTGGCCGTAATTTTTCCTGAGGCAACAGCTCTTGATTCAGCTTCATTGATTCTCCTGGCATCTGTTCCTTTTACTCCATCGCCATAATCATTGGCATAATTTGACAAAATCTGATATAAAAGTGTTACCAGAAGTGCCAATGCAAAAATTTTCCAGTCCCAGGTTCCCCCTTCTCTGTAAAGCCTCCATTTTGCAATAAAAGCTCCCATAATAATTCCGCTTAAAGAAAGCGGCAGTGTTCTTAGCCTTGCGGCTTTTATCCAATCAGTCATAATTTGTATAATGTAAAATGTATGATGTACAAAGTAAAAGTCTAATGTATTGAATCATTAATACATTTTACTTTGTACTTTTTACAGTTTATGATATCCATTGATCTTCTCCGAAGTTCGGTTTTCTTTTTTCAAGGAAGGCATTTCTTCCTTCTTTTGCTTCTTCCGTCATATAGGCAAGACGTGTAGCTTCACCGGCAAAAACCTGCTGCCCAACCATACCATCGTCAGTAAGGTTCATTGCAAATTTCAGCATTCTGATAGAGGTTGGAGATTTCTCTAATATTTCCTGTGCCCATTCATAGGCAGTATCTTCTAATTCCGCATGTGGAACTACTTTATTAACCATTCCCATTTCAAGAGCTTCCTGAGCAGAGTAATTTCTTCCTAAAAAGAAGATTTCACGAGCTTTCTTCTGTCCTACCATTTTAGCAAGGTAAGCAGATCCGTACCCGCCGTCAAAACTTGTTACATCAGCATCTGTCTGCTTAAAAATTGCATGTTCTTCACTTGCTAAAGTTAAGTCACATACTACGTGAAGAGAGTGGCCTCCACCAACAGCCCATCCTGGAACAACCGCGATAACTACTTTCGGCATAAAACGGATCAAACGCTGAACTTCAAGAATATTCAAACGATGTCTCCCGTCTTCTCCCACATATCCCTGGTGTCCTCTTGCTTTTTGGTCTCCACCACTACAAAAAGCCCAGCCTCCATCTTTCGGGCTTGGTCCTTCTCCTGAAAGCAATACCACCCCTATAGAAGGATCTTCATAGACGTCATAAAAAGCATCATATAATTCTGAAGTTGTTTTAGGTCTGAAAGCGTTACGTACTTCCGGTCTGTTGAAAGCAATTCTTGCTACTCCATTACATTTTTTATAGGTAATATCTTCGTATTCTTTGACGGTTTTCCACTCAATCATCTTATAAAAATTTTTCTCAAAGATACGGAATTACAGAGAATTTTTGGGGTGAAATTTATCGATCTCTGCTACAAAAAATAAGGACTTTGTGGTCCTAAAAAAATAAAGCCGGAACATTTCTGTTCCGGCTTTATCATTATTTTCTTTACAGCTATTATTTCGCTTTAGCACTAAGCTCAGTTTCTTTAGCTTTCATTTCTTTTACTTTATCTATATTCTTTGTAACAACATAGATTTCTTTTAGTGCAGAAACGGCATCCAGACTTTGAGGTGCTGCTTTGTACCATGCTTCAGCATAAGGTAAAGCTTTAGCAAATCTCTCTTTTCTAGCATCAATCAATTTAGTAGCTTCATCCGGCTTATCTTTTCTCAAAGCATTGATCTCAGTTACAATCTTAGAATCATCCCCAATAGTAGTATACACAAGGTTTTGGTGTGCTTCTGCCATAGTAGGTTTAACCTCTATTGCTTTTTTGAATGATTCAATGGCATCTGCTGTTGTTGCTGGATTCTTAGACTGCATTACCCCAAGGTTATACCAGTTTGTAGCATCAGCAGGGTTTTTAGCCAACTGTTCTTTTAGAGTCCCAATAAACTTTTCAGTATTTCCAGACTGGAAATAAGCAGTACTTTGAGCTTCTTTAAGCTTAGCATTATTAGGATATTTAGCCAATCCTTTTTCTATAACAACAAGAGCTTCATCTGTTTTCTTTGCACTAAGAAGTAATGAAGTTAAAGTTTCATACAGATCCGGCTCTATACTTTTTGACTGCTCAGTTTTAAAATCTGAATAATCAGTATTTTTTTTCATTAGCTCCCAAGTAGCCTTATCTAAATTAACAACCTGTCCGGATTTCTTATCTTTTGCAGTATAAGTAGTCTCTACTCCAGTAAATCCGGAATTGATAAGATCATTATATATTTTAATTGCAGGATCAGTATTGTTTGCCAGTGCATGACTAAGCCCTGCATAATACATATAGATCTTATTATCCTGACCGTTAGCCTTCAATAAGTCATAAACTTCTACAAACTTAGGGGCAGCAGCTGCATAATTTTTTGCATTATAGGCATCCATAGCAGCTGTATTAGCCGCCTGTAGCTGAGCGTTTACATCTTTTTTCTGTCCAAAAGCAAAAGAAGATGCTACGATAGCCATACCTAAAATAAGTTTCTTCATAATAACTATTTTATATTAATTGTACAATTTATTCTTCAGAATCAGAATTCTCATTTTCCTCTGCTGTATTTTCTTTTTCAGCCTGAGGTGCTCCATCATTTTCCTGGTTATCAGTTACAATTTCTATCCCTTCTTCTCCCTCTTCAATTTCTTCTTCTACATCTTTATCCATTTCTACTTTTGCAATTGCTGCAATTTCGTCATTCTTCTTAAGGTTGATTACTTTTACTCCCTGTGTATTTCTACCCATTACTCTCATTTCATCCATCCCCATTCTGATAGCAACTCCGGATTTATTGATGATCATCAATCCATCTTCATCTGTTACATTCTGAATAGCAATCAGGTTTCCTGTTTTCTCGGTAATGTTTAGGGTAATAACTCCTTTTCCTCCTCTGTTTGTAATTCTGTAGTCTTCTACTGCAGTTCTTTTTCCGTATCCTTTTTCAGATACCACAAGTACTGTTTCGTTCTCCACATCATTCACAACAATCATACCAATTGCTTCGTCACCTTCTTCAAGAGCAATTCCTCTCACCCCGATAGATCCTCTACCTACTTCTCTTACTTTTTCTTCAGGGAAACGGATACACTTACCATTTTTGGTAGCAATCATAATCTGGGAAGTACCATTTGTAAGGTAAGCTCCTAATAATTGGTCATTATCTCTGATCTCAATAGCGTTAACCCCATTAACCCTTGGTCTTGAATAAGCTTCAAGTGACGTTTTCTTAATGGTACCGTTTTTAGTTACCATCACTACGCTCATTTGGTTTACATATTCGGAATCTTTCAGGTTGTTGGTTCTGATATACGCTTTGATTTTATCATCCGGTTCAATGTTGATAAGATTTTGTACCGCTCTTCCTTTTGAAGTTTTAGAACCTTCAGGAATTTCAAATACTCTTAACCAATAACATCTTCCTTTTTCTGTAAAGAACAGCATATACTGGTGGTTGGTAGCAGAAACAATGTACTCCAGGAAGTCTTCATCCCTTGTCGTTGCTGCTCTGTTTCCTACACCTCCTCTACTTTGAATTTTGTATTCTGAAAGTGAAGTTCTCTTAACATATCCCGCATGCGAAATAGTAAGAACGACAGACTCATTTGGAATAATATCTTCAATAGACATTTCTCCTCCTGAATAATCTATCTCCGTTCTTCTCTCGTCACCATATTTTTCTTTGATCTCAAGTAATTCTTCTTTGATAATTTCGAATCTTCTTGGCTCATTCGCTAAGATATCTTCCAAATTCTGAATCTCTTTCATAATGGCATCATACTCATCACGGATTTTATCAAGCTCCATTCCTGTTAAACGGGCTAATCTAAGATCCAGAATCGCCTGAGCCTGAATTTCTGAAAGCTCAAATGCCTCGATTAGGCCTTCTTTTGCTCCCTGAGGATTGGCACTATGACGGATAATAGAAATTGCTCTGTCCAGAGCATCCTGAGTTCCGATCACCTTCATGAATCCTTCCAAGATATGAGCTCTTTCTTTCGCTTTTTTAAGCTCAAACTGAGTTCTTCTTACAATTACTTCATGTCTGTGCTCTACGAAGTGGTGAATGATATCTTTAAGATTCAGCTGTTCCGGTCTTCCGTGTACCAAAGCAATATTGTTAACACTGAAAGAAGTCTGAAGTGCTGTATATTTGTACAGTAAGTTCAGGACAACATTCGGAATAGCGTCATTCTTCAATTCATAAACAACACGAAGTCCGTTTCTGTCTGATTCATCTCTGATCTCATAGATACCCGGGATTTTATCATCTTTAACGAGTTCAGCAGTTCTGGCAATCATTTCCGCCTTGTTCACCTGATAAGGGATCTCAGTTACAATAATTGCATTTCTGTTTCCAATTTCATCAAAGCTTACTTTAGCTCTCAAAACAACTCTACCTCTTCCTGTATGGAAAGCATCTCTTACCCCGTCATATCCATAGATAATTCCACCTGTAGGAAAATCCGGAGCAATGATATGCTGCATCAGCTCATCAATTGTTATTTCTCTGTTATCAATATAGGCACAGATAGCATCTATAGATTCTGATAAGTTATGAGGTGCCATATTGGTGGCCATACCTACTGCAATCCCTGAAGTTCCGTTTACCAAAAGGTTGGGAACTTTAGTTGGCATTACTGTTGGCTCCTGCAAACTGTCATCAAAGTTATTCTGAAAATCAACTGTTTCTTTATCAAGGTCTGAAAGAATCTCATCAGAGATCTTCTTTAATCTTGCCTCAGTATAACGCATTGCTGCTGGTGGGTCACCATCCATTGAACCGAAGTTACCCTGGCCATCCACCTGAGGATAACGCAAGCTCCAGTTCTGAGCCATTCTCACCATTGCATCATATACAGAGGAGTCTCCGTGCGGGTGATATTTACCTAAAACATCCCCAACAATTCTTGCAGATTTTAAATATTTTCTATTAGAAAAAACCCCTAATCCATACATACCGTAAAGTACTCTTCTATGAACGGGTTTCAAACCGTCTCTTACATCCGGTAACGCTCTTGAGACGATAACAGACATCGAATAATCGATATAAGACGATTTCATTTCATCAACGATGTTGATAGGAATCAGTCTTTCTCCTTCTTTTTGCATAAACAAATTTTATTATAATGATAGCCAGACCTTTAGCTGTATGTCTGAAAATTATTTATTTCGAATTTTTATTAACGGGCTAATTTACGAAAAAATTGCCGATTTTTGTGGTAGAATTTATCCAAAAAATCTTAAAAATTCATAAAATATGAGCATATTAAGTATAACTTTCCATTGCACGAAAAATAATCTAGAAGAATGGGAAAATTATATTGATGAAACACTGGTTGTAATGACTGAAAACTTAATGGATGTAAACAAATATATCCTTTCTGAAGTACACAGTGATTATATTGAAGATGGAAAAAATTACAATCTTCTTTTGGTCTTCGATAATGATGAACTCAGAAATGATTTTATTGAAAGTGAATTAAAAAATATTGCTGAACGTGTCGAAACAAAATTCGGACAGGAAGTTATCATCTTCAATACTTTTTTGAATCCTAAGAAATCCAGATTTTAATATCAATAAAATGGACAGAGGCTGTTCACCAGCCTGATATGAATCTATAATATATTTTATAGTCAGAACATAAAAAAAGAGGTTATTATTTTAACCTCTTTTTTTTATTCATTATCTGTGATGGCCATGACCACGACCTTTATGATGACGACCGCGACCTCCATCTTCATAAATATATACTTTTTTTACCTGGCCGGGAGCATAATATCTTGCGCTTCCTCCATACATCTTCTTTGCCTGTCCCGGCGGAAGCCTTCTTCCGTGGTGTTCATGGACCACACAAGACGTTAACATCAGCATGACCGCACCTGCTCCCATGATTTTAAACATACTTTTCATTATTTTCACTTTTTCAAACTTAGTTGCCAAAAGATAACAAGGTTAATGCCAAATTGTTTAAAATTCCAGATTCCGGATATAAAGCGTAAAGTCTATAATGGATAAAACGGTTTTATCAGTGTTGATATTTTGTTAAATTATTTCACTTCTTTTTTCAAACATTATAAGATCTTTCCATTCTCCGTTGAGCTTTCCTATTTTCTTGCGAACTCCCACTATTCTGAAGCCGTTTTTCTGATGGAATTTGATAGACATCTCATTTTCAGGAAAGATATTGGTCTGTAAAGTCCAGAATCCGTGATCCTCGCTATCCAAAATCATCTTTTTAAGCAATACCGACCCCAATCCCTTACCCTGGTAATCTTTATCGAAATAAATGCTTACTTCTGCAACTCCTTTATAACATTCTCTTTTACTCACCAGTTTCAAGGCACACCATCCTACGATTTCGTTATTCTCATTTTCCAATACCCAGCGACAGGCGTTGAAGTATTCCATATCCCAGGCTTCTACAGTAGGAACTTCTGTTTCAAAAGTGGCGATACCACTATCAACTCCCTGCCTGAAAATCTCAAGTACCCGAGCCCCATCATTGGGAAGCATTTCTCTTAATTCGTAATTCATTCTATTTAATGGTATTTTCTTTTATTTTTTCTTTTGATTCTCGTATAATGAGTCTGTTTGCTTTTCTCATCTTCAGAAACCACACTGATGTTTCCGTCAACTTCCAGCACAGACAGCTTTACCTTCTCTATTTTATCAATGCCATGTTCTCTGATTGCTTCCTCCAGTTCACTTTCAGTAATCTTCACTCTGTTCAAGGCGATCTGATCTACAATTCCATCTTTGATAAGAACTACCGGATCATCTTCCATAAATGTTTCAAAGGAGTGATTGGAAAACATCAGTCTTTTTAAAATGAAGTTAGCCAAAAACAGGACCAATGCAGCAATAAGGCCTCCCTGCAAAGAAGTATCCTGTCCCACCATTGCATTCTGAACAGCATTGGAGATCAGCAGCAACAAAACAATATCTCCTGCATTAAGCTGGGATAATTGGTTTTTCCCAAATAAACGAATGGCAATCACCATGAAAAGGTAAACGCAAAGGGAACGAACTACAACATTAAGAATAGGATCCACGGCTATTTTTTATCTATTCAAATGTATTAATTTTTATCATTCCTTATTATAATTGAGTTGATTTTTTACCAATCCCTGAAAGAACAATAATCAGATTCCCTGTATTTTTAAGAATGCATTATTTTACTTTATCTAAGTGTTTTGATTCTAAAATATAGGCCATTATAAGCAGCAGAAACATAACCCCGTCTAATATGAACTGTACAGGCCACTGACCAGGATAAGAAAACTCCGGATCAAACAAGGCAGTTCCCGGAAATAAAATAGACATTGCCTGCGTTATCCAATAAAGACTGGCAAAGATGATTGAGAGCCTAAAAACGACCCATCTATCCCCTTTCTGGACCCAAAGAAACCACAATGACAAAAGTCCAAGCACAGCACCGAAGAGCATGGTCTGTGCGTTATGAAATTTTGCATGTGGAGGCCAGCGGGGATTGAAAATATGGGTATGATTCCAATCAGCGATATATGCTCCAAAAAGAGTGACTAAGGCAACTAAGGTTACGAGTACCTTCCCTGTTGTTATTGATTTCATTTTTAGTAAATTATTTTTGTTAGGATTAAATTATAGGATCTTATTATTTGAAAAAAGACGGTTTGAATACCCTCAGCTTTTCATATAATAAAGTTAGTTACTTTTGTATATGCTTTATTAGCTGGTTACCAAAAGGTAATCCGGATGACAGTTTAACTACAAAATTTATGGAGCGATGAACGGTAAAAAAGAAACACATAAGGATTGTGAAGCAGGAATGCTTTATTTACAGGACACACTGGAAGCAATCCATGGAAAATGGAAAACATTGGTCTTATTTTCTATTATGAATGGTAACAAACGCTTCAAAGAAATAAAGAATAGTATTCCTAAGATCAATGGAAAAGTTTTAGCCAAGGAATTAAGAGATCTCGAACAGAATAAACTTATCAACAGAACGGTTCACGATGATTTACTTACGATTATTGAATACACCCCCACTCAACATACCGCCACATTACAATCTGTATTTAAATCTATGATCGATTGGGGAAAAATTCACAGAAAGAAAATCATTGAAGATTGGTAGGCTTTATTGTTATCTTTTTATTTCGCTGAGCAGTAATCTACATCTTTGATAAAGCAATAAGATCATCTTTGATAAACATTTATTCTCCTTAACATCAGCTCACTGCATTACTGATTATTGGTATAAGATTTGGTTGTTTAGCTAAAACCAACATTAAAATGGTGAAACAACTATTCCTATACATAAGCGTCCTACTATTTTTTATAGGCTGTAAAGACCGTAAAACACAAAGTACCCTATCTCCCAATACGGCAATTGCTATAAAAGTAAATGAACTCTATACAAAGTATGGAAAATCCAATGAAGCTGTATATAACCAGCCTATTCCGGATGATTTATTTTCCCCGGACCTAAAAAAGACTTTGCAAAATGCCATAAATGCTTCAAAAGCAGATATCGAAAAAGTAAAAAAAAGTGATCATCCGGATGAGAAACCCCTGATATTTGAAGGGGCTATTTTTTCAAGTTTGTATGAAGGCTATACTGCTTACAAGATCCAATCTATGGACATTCACAATGCTTCAGCCCAGGTGCTCGTCCATTTTGAGTACAATATGACCTATCCTACAGTATCATGGACAGATACCATACATTTGGTGGAACGTGATGGGAGCTGGAAAATTGATAATATCACCTTTGATTCTATCGGAAATTCTAAAGATCTTAAAACAAGAATGAAAGAGTTTGTACAAAGTACCCGTTAAAAGAAAAACCGCTTTTACAAGCGGTTTTTCTTTTTATGGACATTGAACGATTGGAATCTCACTGCAAAAAACTTTATTTGCCCATTCGCAATACGTACAATATTGTTTTGGCTCTCCTCCGTACACTGATTTCAAATCTAATTTAGTCAGTTTCTTTAAATTTTTCATATCGTTTTAATTTTATGGTTGAGCAAAATTAAACGAATCTTAGTAATTGATATTACAATTTAATATTCAAAATTTTCATTATTTACATCTTTTTTAGATGAAAATCAGAAAAGAGTCTGCCTTGTTTTATTTACAATAGGCTGTGAGTACTATCTGTTATTAATTTCTACGGTTACAGGCATTACATACGTATAGGCAACCATATTGTCACTTATTTTTTTGCGGTCTACTCTATAATCAAGTTCGCTTAGAACAGACTCAATTTCCTTGCTTACGCTTTTGCAATCGCCACTGGAATGAACATTCACAATTTTTCCGTTTTTTGCAATATCAAATTTTACTACTGAATTCACTGTTCCTTGTTTATATTCAGGATTGGTAAGATCAAAATTAGCGATCAGCTGAGTCCTGATGTCATTAAAAGTTTCGCTTTTATTCAATTGAATTTCCTGGATTGTATTATGATCTGTCGTTTGTGCCTGAGCAATATTCACTACCGCAGAAAATCCAACAACGAAAAGTAAAGCGGTCAATATTTGAATTTTATTTCTCATAACTGTTTGGTTTTAAAGATTATATTTGGATTTATTCTCTATCTCTTACTCAAAGTTATTAAAATAATTCATACTAATTTCACATTGAGTTAACATTGAGTTAACATTGAAATATAAACAATTGATTTACAGTGATATAAATTTTAAAATATGTGAAAATTTAATATTGGAAGGTAGATTATAGCATTAAATCCTTATTATTTAGCATTATTTCTTTGATCTTATAATTTTTCTTCAGCCTGAAATACCCATATTTAAATAAAAAAAGAATCTGCTTTTGCAGATTCTTTTGTATGATTAAATTGTTTTTTATTATTCAAGTTCCCTTTTCAAAAATTTCCCTGTCAGACTTTTCTTAGACTTTACAATTTCTTCAGGAGTTCCCTGAGCTACGATCTGTCCTCCATATTTTCCTCCTTCAGGTCCTACATCGATAATATGGTCTGCCAATTTAATCACATCCATATTATGTTCGATGATGATAAATGAGTTTCCTAATTCCACTAATTTATTAATGGCTTCCATCAGGATTTTTACGTCTTCAAAATGCAGTCCGGTAGTAGGTTCATCCAGGATATAAAGGGTGTTTCCAGTTTGTCTTTTTGCCAGTTCCGTTGCTAACTTGATACGCTGTGCTTCTCCTCCGGAAAGGGTTGTTGACTGCTGTCCCAAGGTAATATATCCTAATCCTACATCCTGTAATGTTTTTACTTTTGCAAAAATCTTAGGAATGGGCTGGAAGAAATCTACCGCTTCATCAATGGTCATATCCAGTACATCGGAAATGGATTTTCCTTTGTAGCGGACTTCCAGGGTTTCTCTGTTGAAACGTTTTCCGTTACAGGTTTCACAATGAACATATACATCCGGAAGGAAGTTCATTTCAATTACTTTTAATCCTCCACCCTGGCAGGTTTCACATCTTCCACCTTTTACATTGAAAGAGAATCTTCCCGGTTTGTACCCACGGATCTTACTCTCAGGTAATTCTGCAAAAAGATTTCTGATGTCTGTAAACATTCCTGTATAGGTTGCAGGATTGGAACGTGGCGTTCTTCCAATCGGAGTCTGGTCTACATCTACAATTTTATCAATATTATCCAGACCTTCAATTTTTTTATAAGGTAAAGGTTCCTGAACTGCTCTGTAAAAATGTTTATTAAGGATTGGGTATAATGTTCCGTTGATCAGTGAAGATTTTCCGCTTCCTGAAATTCCGGTTACCACAACCAGTTTTCCCAGAGGAACGTCCAGGGTTACATTTTTAAGATTATTTCCTGTAGCTCCTTTTAACAGTATATTTTTTCCGCTTCCTGCTCTTCTTTCCTCAGGAATGGCGATTTTTCTTTTTCCATTGATATACTGAGCGGTTATGGTATCCGCTTCCAATAAATCTTTAGGTTTCCCCTGCCAAAGAATCTCTCCTCCGAATTTTCCGGCTTTAGGACCAATATCCAGCACCTCATCGGCTTCAAGAATCATATCTTTATCGTGCTCAACCACCAGTACAGAGTTTCCTATATCTCTAAGGTTCTTTAATGAGTGAATCAGCCTTTCATTATCTCTCTGGTGAAGACCAATACTTGGCTCATCCAGAATATACAATACATTAACCAGCTGGGATCCTATCTGTGTTGCCAGACGTATCCTTTGGGATTCTCCTCCGGAAAGGGTTTTCGAACTTCTGCTCAAACTTAGATAATCCAAACCAACATCCAGCAAGAACTGAAGCCTGGTTTCAATTTCCTTTAAAATTTCGTGAGCGATAATTTTATTTTTTTCTGAGAATTTATCTTTTACATCAATTAACCAATCTTTTAAATCGGCTAAGCTTAACCCATTGACCTCAGCAATATTTTTACCATCTATTTTAAAGCTTAAGCTTGAAGGCTGAAGACGGCTTCCATTACATTCAGGACAGGTTTCTTCCGTAGTAAAATGTCTTTCCAGCAAGATCGCCTCATAAGATTCTCTTTCGTCAATAATTTCTTCCATAAACGGAATCAAACCATCAAAGCTGATTTTTATTTTTTTGGTAATTCCTGCATATTTAAGATCTTTATTAAATTCTTTGTGGCAGCCATTGTAGATATAATTCAAAGCTTCTTCCGGAATATCCTGCAAAGGTGTTGTCAATCCCAGTCCGAAGATCTCAAGGATATTTTTAATCTGCGCAAGAATCCATTTATTTGATTTGATATCTTCCAGAGGTAATAATCCACCCTGATTGATTGATAATTTTGGATTGTCTGTAAAATAATCTGTATTGATCTTTTTGATCATCCCCAGTCCTTTACAGTTTGGGCAGCTTCCTTTCGGAGAGTTGAAGGAAAAAGTATTAGGTTCCGGTAATGCTAAGGAATGTCCTGTTTCAGCATCCATTAAATTTTTGGAAAAATATTCAATATCTGTACTTCCCAACTTCTGGATTCCGATGATTCCCTCACCCATTTCCATTGCTGTGCGCAATGATTTTTCCATTCTTGTCTCTGACGCACTTTCCCCAATAATCCAACGGTCAATAACGATATCAATATCATGGGTTTTATAACGGTCAAGCTTTAAATCATATTCAATATCCTGTAATTCTCCATCAATTCTAGCCTGTCCATAGCCCTTTTTCGCCATCTGTACGAAAAGCTCATGGTAATGTCCTTTTCTGGATCGTACTACGGGTGCCAGCAGCATTATTTTTTCTCCTTTATAGTTTTCCTTGATGGTTTCAAGAATCTGATCTTCCGTATAGCTTACCAGCTTTTGCCCGGTAGACAAAGAGTAAGCATCAGAAACCCTTGCATATAAAAGACGCAGAAAATCATACAACTCTGTAACGGTTCCTACGGTAGAACGTGGGTTTTTATTGGTTGTTTTCTGTTCAATAGCAATGACAGGAGAAAGCCCTTCTATTTTATCTACATCCGGACGCTCCAGCCCACCCAGAAACTGGCGTGCATAGGCAGAGAATGTTTCGATATAACGACGCTGGCCTTCTGCAAAGATGGTATCAAAAGCCAGTGAAGATTTTCCACTTCCGGAAAGCCCGGTAATTACCACCAGCTCGTTTCGCGGAATTTTAACGTTAATATTCTTTAGATTGTGCTCACGTGCTCCGTAAACTTCTATATATTCTGTTGATTTGCTCATAATTCAGAGTGACTTTGCCTGAAAATCACAACGTGCAAAATTACGGAATTTTATGGAAATTTATTAACCGTAAAAGGTATAAAAGTTTAATCTTTATTAAATTGAGTGATACAGAAGTACTCAGGGAAATCTATAAAAGATTTTGTGGATTCTTTCAGAAAAATAAAAAAGACCAATACAGGTTATATTGGTCTTTTTATCATTTACAGTGTGTATTATTATTTTACAAATGAATTGTATGAACTTAATACAGATTCATAAGATGAGTCAATTTGCTGGATATTGCTATCCGGTATTTTACCTGCTGCTTTAGAATCCCTGATTAATTTTCTGTACGAGTCTAAAAAGTTTGAAGCATTTTTATTGAAACTTTCAAACTGAGATTTTTTATAAGCATACTGGGGATCTTTCACATCGAAAATCAATTTTGAATTGGCTTCCACAGCTTTAGCAAATTCATCATACTTTTTCTGTGCATCAGCTTCATTAAATTTTCCGGTATATTGCTTACCAAGCAATTCTACCACAGAATCTAAAGAATTCATCACACTTTTGGAAGATATGATATAGTCTTTCAACGGATGATCTTTAAGAATTACTTCTTCAGCGGCATCTGTTGCAGGCTTAATCTTCATCATAATATTCTCCCCTGATAAATAGAGAGCATTAGCTTCAGTTTCAAGCTCTTTTCTTAAGCTCTCCGCTTTGGCGCCTTTATCATCTTTATAATCTTCGGAATTCATATAAGATTTAAACTCCTCAAACTTCTTTTCTATTGTTTCTTTTTTCGTTTTGTAAATATTGAAATCTGATTCAATAGCAGCTTTATCTTTTTCAAATCCGGAAGGAACACCTTTGATTTTTGAAAAGCTATAATCCATCGAGCTTATTACAATAGGCATTATGAGGACTTCTTCCCCTTTGGATTTCGAGACAGCAGCATCTGCATACTTTAAGATCCCTTCTATATGTTTAGAAGTGCTTTTATAGGAGTCTAAAAAGTTATTATTAAAATCAATAATAGCATTTGCGTCCTGTTCTCCACCCAGATTCAAAACAGCATTCCCCAGCTTATCAGCTCCCTTTTTACAGCTTATATTTACTACTGTCAGGGATAAAGCCATGGCCAGTATTATTATCTTTCTCATATTTTTTGGTGTTCGTTTAGTTTTACATATCCTGAAATTCAACATCCTCATTGGTGATTTTCACCAGATATTCAATACCGTCTATGGCTTTGGCAATAATTTGATTTCTAAGAATATTAGACATATTTTCCCAATATGCTCTTCCATAGAAGGAATAGTTTTGTGGAACAATCTCCACTTCTACTGTTCTTACAAAACCTTCTTTAGGTCTGTTGCTGACCATCGTTCCCCTTCTTACCCTTACGTCTCTCATTTCATCTTTCAGAACCATCCTGCAGTAATTCTTAACGTCTTCAAGTGAAATGATCTTATCTCTTGTTGTCAATGCATATTTATAAGCCTGGATGCTGTCTGTTCCTTTTTGTTCTTCCGCTCCTCCCAGAGTTTCAGCAAGCAAAACAATAGTTTGAGATTTCAGCTGATTAGACAGCTCTGTTCCGGGACGCATATGATTAGCTAAAGTACAGTGGGTTACCCAGAAAGAAGCATACGTATGATCTGTTTTTTCTACAGGCTCCATAATGACATAATTCAGTTCCTGTCTGATATTTCTTTTGGCATTATTCACTTTCTGTACCATAGATTTCATCTTATCAGACATTTCACTCAATACTCCTTTTACATTATCTCTGTTGAGAAGAGAAAAAGCAGCAATCTCATCCCGGGTCAGCTCCAGAACATTGGCAATCATATCTACAGCATTCCTGCTGGTGAAACGTTCCATTCCTCCTTTTCTTACCGTATATAAACCTTTTTTAAGGTCATCTGCCGGTGTAAAAGGAATTTCTGTATATTTTCTTCCGTCTCCGTCCTGAACATCATCTACATATAGGAAATGCTCTCCTTCGTCAGTAACCAGAGGAATATTATTTCCCATGATATCTAAACTGTATTCTGTTTTCTTCCAACCTCTGTTGTAGATGGGAAACGCATTCAGTACAAATGAAAAGTTATCCAGGATTTCAGCTGAAAACTGGGGTGGAAATTCAAAAGTTAGCCATAGAAACTTTTTATTCTCCATATATTTCACAATTTCTTCTTTTCCGTGAAGGAATTCAAGATTTTGCGGAAGTTTTCCGGGCTCTGAAAATAAACTGTTGGAAATTCCTGTAACCTCAATAAATTTATGACGGTAGATACTTTTAATATCTTCAATCACTTTATTTCGGATAGACTGCTCTCTGAACATCTGTTCGTAACCGTCCGGCTGGTTTTCCGTAAGATAACTCAGCCCCTCTCTTACAAACAATGGATTACCATTACTGGTAACACTGATGTAAGGTAATAATTTATAGACAAAGTCTAAATGCTCAAAAGCAGGATTGGAGCAAAAGATGCTTAAATATTTAGGGAAATTTTCGTTCGTATATTTACTGACATCAATCCCTACTGTAATTTTTCTATAGTCTTCGGGTTTTCCCGGAAATCTGGCAATAGGAATTTTATTGAACCGGTCATCTATACTGTAACATGTATTTCCTACAAACATGATTGAAGTATGAACTTTATTAATCCTGACATTTCCTACCGGAGTAAAGGGAATATTCAACTGCTTGTCTGATTCCGACTTTATGGTAGAAGTCATCTGTTTACGGAAGAAAAACTCCGTATGTTCCAATAAAACTTCGGAAGACTCATAAGGTTGTGTAAAAGCTACAGAATGAGCCGGAATAGGATGTGTATAAATGGATGGCGTAAGAAGTTTTGCCAGTTTTTCTAAAATACGGGCATTAACCGTCTGAATTTCGTTATTAGCCTTAAAGACCTCTGTACTGAATGCATCTATCAGTAGTTTTACAAAAGGATCTAAAGATTGAGGGCTTTTGAGTCCCCATACTTTAGTTGCATTCTGAAGCATTCTGGCTTTTACAGATTCTTTGGAATATATATTCTGATCTAAATTCATAAATTTTTGGTGCTGTTAAAAAAAACATTTAATCAATAGACATAGGGCTTAGAAACAATTCTGTTGAAAAACTGAAACGTTCTCCCGTTGCTTCCATTTTTGCATTGATGGCAATTCTTACTTTCTTTTTGATTTCTGTGTGCTCTTTGGTATCGTAGCTGTGTTCTACAAATTGTATATTGGCATCTACCTGTGGCTGTACAATTCGGGGTTCGTACTCCTGAATCTGTCTTTTAAGACTCTTAACAAAAACATTTTCCCAGATCGCGCTGGTGACTCCGTTATCGAACTCAAGGTTCCAAACGTCATTACCATAATTTTCATCATATCTGTTCTCCCCTTTTTTAGTGGTAATCAGCAACATGATATTGTGGGCAATACTTTCCCCCATATCGCAGGTATCAATGCTTCCGCCTTCAGTCATTAAAGTTGAAGGTACAAAAGGCATTCTGTAATTTGGTGTATCCATAATCAACTTCTTATTTTTACTTCATGGTTAGGTTTACTTAAAAACGAAATACCAAAATACACATTTTCACTAAATAAATGTTTAATAATTTAAAATATTATTCAAAAACAAAGGCCTTCAAATTGAATTGAAAGCCCTGCTGCTATTATATCTTATTATGATATCAGTTTGTTTTTTTCCGGTTGATAAAATAATAGACCGGAAGTCCCAGGACAACCATGATCAACCCCGGCCACGTATATTGCTGTTTATATATTAAAAGCAGAATACAGAATCCCGTTCCAATCACTAAATAAATAATTGGAGTAACCGGATACAGCCATGTTTTATAAGGTCTTTCAAGGGCTGGTTGCTTGATTCTTAAATAGATCACTCCGAAAACGGTAATCATATAAAATAAAACGATTACAAAAGAGATCATATCCAACAGATTTCCATACTGTCCGCTCAAACAAAGAAGTGAAGCCCAGACTCCCTGCATCCATAAGGCATTTTCAGGAACCTCATTGTTGTTATTTTTTTCTGCTGATTTAAAGAACATTCCATCTTTTGCCATAGTCTGAAAAACTCTTGCCCCGGCTAAGATTAATCCGTTATTACATCCAAATGTAGAAATCATAACCAGCAAAGCAATAATAATTGTTCCGGCGCTTCCAAAAATATTCTGTGATGCCGCTACTGCTACCCTGTCATTGGTCGCAAAAGCAATTCCTTCTCTGTCTAATGCGTTTAAATACACAAAATTCACAGCAATATAAAGGAGCATTACAGCAGAAGTTCCATAGATCATAGACTTTACTACGTTTCTCTTCGGATTGTCAATTTCTCCGGAAACAAAGGTTACACTTTCCCAGGCTACAGAACTAAAGACAGAACCTACCATAGCGGCAGCAATACCCCCCAGCAAAGTCATCCCGCTAATGGGTTCCCAACCTTCTTTAAGGAAGTTGCCACTAAAGTCTTTTTTTAGATTATTAAATGAGTCCGTACCTAGGCTGAAGTTTTCAGCCATATGCGAAAAATCAACCAGTATAAATCCGGCTGCAATCAATCCCAGTAAAGCAATAATTTTAGAACCTGTAAATATATTCTGAAGCACTTTTCCACTTTGTACGCCTCTTGTATTGATATAGGTAAGCAGGAGAATGACAGCAATCGCTAAAATCTGTATCCAGGTAATTTTAAATTCTCCACTTTGAAAAATAGGTGCAGCATCATTAAGTGACGGAATAAGGTAGGCTGTAAATTTACCAAAAGCCATTGCCACCGCTGCAATAGTTCCGGTTTGTATTACCGTAAATAGTCCCCATCCATAAAGGAATCCCATCTTTTTTCCGAAAATCTCCTTCAAGTATGTGTATTGGCCTCCAGCTTTTGGAAACAGGGCGGAAAGCTCTCCATAGCTTATGGCAGCAGCAACAGTCATCACTCCTGTTATAATCCAGACAACAATCAGCCAGTATCCGGATCCCAGATTACGCATCATATCAGCGCTTACAATGAAGATCCCACTTCCAATCATAGAGCCCATTACCAGCATAATGGCGTCCCATAGTTTCAATTTTTTTTGCATAGTCAAGTATAGGCGTCAAATATAAACAAATCTGCCTTTTATTTTAAATTTTATTGCAAATTCGATAATGCACATGTTTTATATCAACTTTTAATTGATTTTTGATTCAATATTAATTAGTACTTTTGGGAAAAATAATAAAATGAAATTCAAGACAATCATATTTGCAGCTGCTATAAGTGCTTCTTCACTGGCTTTTGCACAGGAAGTGGGACCTCCGGCAGGGAACGCTTTAGTAGGTGATACTTATGGAGCAAGCGTAGCATCAGGAGCTGAATCTAAAGCTGTTACTGTAGACCAACTGGGTAAACAGCTTAAAAAAGAAAACAAAAAGCTGGAAAACGTAGCTATCAAAGGTAAAGTAACTGATGTATGTGATAAAAAAGGATGCTGGCTTACTATTCAGACTGAGGATAATTCTAAATTTTTTGTAAAAATGAAAGATTATGCATTCTTTGTACCTACAGCTTTAAAAGGTAAAAACGTTGTATTGGAAGGCAATGCAGAAAGAAAAGTAACTTCTGTAAATGAGCAGAAACATTATGCGGAAGATGCTAAGAAACCGCAGTCAGAAATTGACGCCATCACTCAGCCTAAAGAGGAAATCAGATTTGTAGCTAACGGAATAAAAGTCGTTAACTAAGCCTTCTGTATATAAAAACTAAATACGGCAATCTCTTGATTGCCGTATTTTTTAATCTTCTATCGTAAAACTTACTACTGCATCCAGTTTGGGATATTTAGTTTCAGAAATAAATTTCTTTCCTGTACAATCTATTTCCAGCCAACCTTTTCGTTTTTTCACATCTCCTACTTCCATTACAAAAGGGATAAAAGAAATCTCATCTTTTTCATCTTCTTTTATTTCTCTGTACTGAACAGCAATGTCCAGAATACATTCATGTTCAGTATTCAGTTTTACATTTCTGTAGACTATATCGTAATGGGTTTCTTTATTTTCAGGAATTTCAAGATAAGCCTCCCATCCCGTGGTTTCAGAATTGAGTTCGCTTATTGCTTTCAAGGCATAATAAAGGGCCACTGTATAATATTTCCTGGTTCCCTGTCTGCTATAATCATCTATAAAATGTCCTCCTTCAAATAAAATAGTCGGCATCCCGGCTTTTATAAAATTGTCTCCGGTCGATGTAGGATAAAACTCATCAGAATATCTTCCAATCTGATTAGGGATTATTTCTTTTAAATGATGGTAAACACTTCCAATAACTGCCATACATTTTTTCCTGTTTTCAGTGACGGTACGTTCTACATTTTCAGAAGGTGCCAAAAAAGAGAGTGTAGCAGGATGAATGCCGTCGGTAGTAAAAATGGTTCTCTGCTCATGAAGGTTCAAGGCATAATCGTATTTTTTAGAGGCAGCAGCATTTTTAAGGAACTTAATCTCTTTACTGGCTTCATTGTGAAAATCTCTGTTCAGGTCAATATCCGCAGCATTCAGTCTTGTCCACCTTTCTGACCCGTCAGGATTAAGCATAAAAATAAAATCAAGTGTAATCTTACTGAACAAATCTTCTTTCATCTCAGGAGCCTTATCCAAACTTACCAGAAGATCCAGCATAGCATGGGTGGCATTAGATTCGTTTCCGTGCATTTGCGACCATGCTAAAATATGAATGTCACCGGTTCCGATGCTCAATTGATATATAGGTTTCTCTAAATATGATTTTCCGATCTCCTGAATATAATCGACGAGATTCGTCTGTAGGTAAGAAAATAATTTTTCAGGGGAAATATACCGATTAGGAAAATTAGGGTGTTGGGAATAGATCTGTTCAAAATTCATTGTTGGAATAGTTTACAAAAATCAAATTTAACCATTTTAAGGCATAAAAACCAGATTAACATCTGTAAACAATTGTAAAAACAGCAAAAATTTGAAAATTTTCTTGTCTTATCGTTTTGTTTACATAAGTGAAATATTTCAATTTAAAGAGATCAAAGCCTATTAACAGATGTAACATTGTTAAACAGTATGAAGAGCCATATTGTCTGTTGATAAAATTGTGGATTGCGAATAATTTAATTCAATATATTTAAATGTCTGCAATTCAGCAATTTATAAAATCTATCTCAATCATATTTATAAAGATACTTGAAGTGAATAAAAGCCTGTTTTATAGTAAATAGGCATAATTTTATTAAACATGTCTAATGTGGATAAGTCCGTATTTTACATTACTATACATTTGTAAATTAACGAAATTCCGGGAATTTTATCAGAAATGGAGTCCAATTTTTATTAGTAAGGAGTTTTATCCGATGAAATAAAATTGCTTTGGTGGGCACGGAGATATTTAGTTCTAAGAAGCTTATAAAAGTGGTATTAATCCCCTATTTACATTCTTAATTTACCATTGTATACAATAGAAAACATCGTTATAAAGCATTACAAGCCAGTATTGGGTCTTATTATATCTTCTTTGTAAGAATATAGCAGATTAATAATGTAAATAGTAAAAAATAGAAAATTATCTCCCAAAATACCCTGGAAAAGTCTTATAATTTACATTTATAATCAAGCTTTATTGGGAAAAAACGGTTCAAAATAGACAATATCATGGAGCTTATTGTACTCTGTAAATAATTAGATTCTTATCTAGATACAATTGTAATTAATACATATCATACTGTTTTACTAGTAATTACATGTAGTTTACATTTGTATTTAATAAAACAATCTCTAAATTTACATTTGTAGTTTGTTTTTGTAAATTATAATATTTACATTTGTAACATAATTAAAAGCTTATTTTTATGAGTTTAAACGAGAGAATTTCACAAGTTATAGAGTATTCTAATTTTACGCCTTCCGAATTTGCTGATGAGATTGATGTACAACGATCATCCATTTCGCATATTACCTCAGGCAGAAATAAACCCTCTCTGGAGTTTATCATAAAAATAAAATCACGTTTCCCGGAACTTCTTTGGGACTGGCTGGTTACCGGTGAGGGTGAGATGCTGAAATCTTCACTTCCTGAAGTAGCAGTACATGAAGAAGAGGCTCATGATGATGAAAAAGAAAAAGGAAGGCCAACACCTCTACCCGATCTTTTCACTATGATGAATACCGATGATGAATTTGGAACCGACGAGATGGAAGCAGAGCTTCCCGGGGAAGGCCCTGCAGAATCGGTTATACCGGCCCCAAGTAAAGCTCAGGAAAAAATATTGGATTCTCAGCGATTAGAAAATTCAGCAGATCAAATTATCAGCCAAGCTATTGGAAATCAAACGAATAAGATAAAACGTATTGTTTTGTTCTATGAAAATGGAAAATTCGAAAGTTTTGAGCCTTAAAAAAAACCTGACCAAAAAAATGGTCAGGCTAAAAAATATTTGAAGAAGAAAACTAAAGCTATTGCTTTATTTTATTTTTAAAAATTTACGAATCCGTATTTTTATATTTTCCTGTTTTTTGATTAATCTCAGAGATGATACCCCGGCCAGCTATAATTAGAAAAATAATGAAACTGATCCCGGAGTAAAACTATCATCAGTAGGGGTAATCAGTGGAAAGTATTTTCATGCATTAGTTTTTTATTGTTAACCAAATATAATAATTTAAAATTAAATCAACAATAAAAATAAAATTATTTTACGATATATATAACACAAATAAGAATTAGGTTTAATATCTTTAATTTCGATTGTTTTTTCAAACTTAATAAATTGACATTAAATCTGTTATACTTTTTTATACCAGCATCATAAAAAAAGCCCACATTTCTGTGAGCTTTCTATTTGCTTATAACAACTGCTATTTTTTTCTTCTTTCCAGTTCCTTTTTAATAAGTCCCAGTTCTCTCCCTGTTTGCCCAGCCACAGAAGTGTTCTCACGAGCTCTTCTTGTCAGATAGGGAACAACATCCTTTACAGGTCCATATGGAAGGTATTTAGCCACGTTATAGCCCTTATCAGACAAATAGAAAGTGATATTATCACTCATTCCGTAAAGCTGTCCAAAATAAACGTGAGGATTGTCGCTGTTCAAAGATTTGGCTTTCATTTTATCCATAATCAGTTCTGAAGAAACTTCGTTATGGGTCCCAAAGAAAGCAGAAACTTTATCCAGGTGATTCATTACAAAATCAATTCCTGCGTTATAGTTTTTATCTGAAGCATCTTTGGTAGGCTGAATCGGATCTGCATACCCTTTTTCTTCTGCTCTGGCTCTTTCTTTCTCCATATAAGCACCACGAACAATCTTGTAGCCTATGAAATAGTTCTTTTCTCTTGCTCTCTGAAGGTTTGCTTCCATGTATTCCAGTCTTCCTGTTCTGTACATCTGGATGGTATTCCAAACGATAGGTTTTTCCTGGTTATACTTCTCCATCATTTCTTCGCAAAGGTGATCTGCTGCGTCCTGCATCCAGGTTTCTTCTGCATCTACCATTACTTTTTTATCATTTTCGTGGCAAAGGCTGCATACCTCATCAAATCTCTTTACCACTCTTTCCCATTCTTCTTTCTGGCTTGTGGTAAGCTCTGCTCCTTTTCCAACAGCTTCATACAAATCAATTCTTCCAAATGCTGTAGGCTTGAAAACAATAAAAGGAATTGCCGGATTTCCTACTGAGAACCTTACAATATCCTTAATCTCTTTACACACCGCATCAAAAGTTTCTTCATCTTCCTTCCCTTCAATAGAGTAATCGAAAATACTTCCAACTCCTCTTTTGAAAAGCTGTTTTACAACTTTCATACTTTCTTCACGGGTTTCTCCTCCACAGAATTGAGCAAACAGAGTGTTTTTTACAATTCCTGTTACGAAAGGAAAATTATTGTGTACTGTAAAATTAAGGACAGATGTTCCAAGGCTGGTAAGTGCAGGCTGTTCAATCATTTTAAACATCCAGTAAGCCTTTCTCAGTTGTGCATCAGATTTATCTGCAAATGCAACTTTAGTATCATTAAAAATGGGCATTCCTATTTATTAAATTTAGTTTTACAAAGGTAATAATAACCTCAGTTTATTTAAAGAATTTTTTTTATAATTTACTCTCAATTCCGTTCAAAAGCATTGCAATAATTCCTACAAAAACCCAAAAACGTAATATATTAATTGTAAAGAAGTTACTTCTCCTTGAAGAATTTAAAAGCAGATAAATACAAATAATCATCACAAATAATCCACCGGCAAAATAATAAGCCATAAAACCGGCCACCCCTGTTTTGGTAATGATTTTCATTGAAACAGTCATTGTGATCAGCAGCAGAGAGATAAGAATGGTTTTTGTATTCTTAGTTTTAAAATAGTTTGGAATCGTGGTATACCCGAATGCCTTGTCTACGCTTCTGGTCAATGTATCTTTTACAATATCAATACAAAGAAGGATCAGAAAAAGAAACACAGCCATCAGAATTATTTTTCTGGAAAAAGTTTCATAATATACCATCATTCCAAAGAAAGGATATAAGGTAAGGCTTACAAAAGTGAGATTGTTGAGTATCAGTATTCGGCTCAGTTTATGGCTGTAGAACCACATAAAAAACTGGTATACCAGAAAAAAGAAGAAAACATTATGGGAAATCATCCAGGCTACTCCCAAAGAAATAACACTTAATACCAGATAAGCATATAAAAAGTATTTCTGCTTAATAAAGCTCTGAATTCTGGTTCTGAAAGGTTTTACAATATGATCTTTCTCAAGATCATAAAACTGGTTGATAATTCCACCGGCTAAAATGGTAAGAACGGTACAGAAAATAATGCCATGAACTTTGAAGTCAAATACAAAATTCCTGAATGTTTCATCCTGATTGAAGAGGAAAAAAGTGGAAACATAGAGGGCAAATGTCAGCAGAGCGGCTACAAAAAAGCGGGCTCCGAGCATAAAGCCCACGAATTGTGAGAATCTATAAAATAAAGATTTAGAGATATAATTTTCAGATTGGAAAGTTTCTTTTTCAGAATTCATTCCAACCTGTTTAAAATCTGTAAATCACCTCTTTTTGGAAACCATCAAGCATTTTTTCTGCTTTTTCATAGTCTTTGGTAAATCCTAAGATATACCCACCTCCACCACTTCCGCAGAGTTTAAGGTAATAAGCATTGGAATCCAGACCTTTTTTCCAGATATTAAAAATACTTTCAGGAATCATAGGACGGAAATGTTCATATGCCCAATGAGAAAGTTTCTTTAAATTTCTAAAGAACGGATTCATATCTTTTTTAAGAAAAGCTTCTATACATGCGTTATTGTAACGAATAAACTCTTCTTTCAGTGTTTTACGGAAACCTTCCGTTTTCATTTTTTCAAAGAAAATTTGAATCATGGGTCCGGTTTCTCCTGTTATTCCTGAATCGATAAGGAAAATAGCTCCTTTGCCTTCTTCGCCATTAGGGATTGATACCCGGTCTAAATTCTCTTTATTTTCGATCAGTATAGGTAAATTCATATAGCAGATCAACGGATCCATTCCTGAGCTTTTACCATGGAAATAACTTTCCATTTCTCCGAAAACTGCCTTTAATTTTTTAAGATTATCTTTTGAAATGCTCTCAGCATTCAGCTTACTGACTGAATATTTTTCAAAAATAGCAGCTACTAAAGCCCCTGAACTTCCTACTCCATATCCCTGAGGAATATTGGAATCAAAGAAAAGTCCGTTTGATATATCAGTCTTAAAGCTCTTGATATCTAATTTAAAATCGTCGGAAAGATCAAGTACGGTAAGGTAATCAGCATATTTCTGCAGATGTCTGTTTGATTTAAGCTCAAATTCAGAGCTCAGATCTGAAAATTTTAAAGTTCCTTTATAGAAGCTGTAAGGTACTACAAGCCCCTGGGAATCTTCAATCATTCCATATTCTCCAAACAGGATTATTTTTGCATAAAATAGAGGGTTCGTCATTTTGACAATAAATCTTTTTGCAAAGTTAAAATTATTCTGCTGAATATAAGCAAAACTTGGACCGAATTCAGATTTATTTAAGGCTGAACCCCTGGTTTTCGGCTTTCCATCATTCTCATAAAGAAAAGATGTTGACATTAATACAACAAAAAGCCTGATCAAATCAGGCTTTTTGTTGTATTTTTAAAATTATTGTTTTATCAGTTTCTTATTTACCGTCTGTTTCTCAGTTTCTATGCTGATTACATAGTTTCCTGTCTGTATGGAAGAGAGATGTACTTCTGCTTTATTTCCTTTTAAAGAAGACGCTGAAGATACTAACCTTCCTGCTTCATCAAAAATTTTATAGGATTTTAAATTTTCTTTTGATGAAATGATGATCATTGTTTTAGCAGGATTCGGATAGATTGAAATGGTATTATCTTTCACCGCTATATCTTCCACTCCTAAGAATTTACATAGGAATCCGGCATTCCATCCATTACCTGTACCCGATTCATTAGAGAAAAACTCAACTGTAATGGCGCCGGTAGGATCTGTAGATACAAATGGCCCCGGAGGTAAAGTCCCTGTAAGGTTATTTCCGTTTGGAAATAGTGGAGAACCTGCTGAAGGTCCGTTATACACATACATATAGTCTTTAAAATTTTCCAAATTAAATTCGCTAAAAACCAAGGTCAGTTTGGAGTTGGACAGAGGATAAAAAGTTTTGGTCAGCTTTTCATTATTAGAATATCTTCCTGAAGCACCTCCTGAATCTGTAAATCGTGCCCCTGCACACCAGTCTCCGTCTGTTAAAAATGTTCTGTATTTCTGGTAAGCTGACGAACCTGAGCATTCACTTCCAACGGATAAATTATAATAGGTATTCGGATCCAGGTTGTTTATATTAAAACTATTGGAATTAACAGTTCCTGACTGTACAATAGTTCCGTCCATTTTGGAGAGTCTATATTTCCATGTTGACGAAAATCCATCAATAATAAAGGCACTTGCTGAATTCTGTGTGATGTCGGTAATACTTACATCCAGCACAGTGACTTCACAGGAAGAGGTACAGTTGGTACCCAGACAAGCTTTTGAATTAATTGTATTCCTTATGAACTCAGCGGGCTGTGGTCCAAACCCATTGGCAAAATTGATTCCCACTCCGGCCACCAAGTGGCAGTAGCTCATTATAGTACCTCCTCCAGATCCCGGAATTGGCCCAGCACATGCATTTCCCTGATTTCCACTTTGAGTTCCACAGCCATCAATGGCTGTATTATTACCATTCCACACGCAGGCATGAGTATGCTGAGATCCTAGTCCATGCCCCATTTCGTGGGTGGTTACGTTGACCGTCCAGGAATACATTGGAAACTGCTGATAATTGATTTGAACCGGTGCGTAACAATATTTCAAATCTGAACATAGAGAATTGATGTAGGCATATCCGGTAGCTGTAGGTGAGGTCACCAGCTGGGCAATATCACCGTTAAAATAAGGTCTGCCATTTCTGAACACTCCTAGATCGGGATCATAATTGCCTGTATAAGGATCCGGTGTGGTCCATACATACATTTCACTTAAGGAGACTTTAATATCATCATTAAAGTAAATGGTTTCTAAACTGTTATGAATAGCGGTCATCCAGTTAATGGTAGCGGTTATATTGGAACCATTACCCTGATAAGGTTTGTAGCCTACTTCATAAAATATTCTTACACAATTATCAGTCATCGTTCTTCTCGTGAGCTGCCCCGGATCAGGTGCTGTTTTTTGAATTTTATTCTCCTTCAATTCATCTGCACCACAGATAAAACTGTTTTGCACGGTCAGCTTAGATTCTGAATAACTTACGAAATCGCTTGAATTCTTCATCTTTCCCAGCACGATATTTCCCAACGCTGGTGTCGAGACAATTCCTACCACATCATTATCAAAG
The DNA here is from genome assembly GCF_016756935.1 of Chryseobacterium sp. KMC2. Lineage (NCBI taxonomy): Bacteria > Pseudomonadati > Bacteroidota > Flavobacteriia > Flavobacteriales > Weeksellaceae > Chryseobacterium > Chryseobacterium sp. KMC2. The sequence continues at coordinate 49,553 of NZ_JAESIT010000013.1, read as the reverse complement.
AAGCTGAAAGATACAATAGACTGATCATCTCCTTTTACAATGCCGCGATAATAAATTCCCGGATGGTAAGGTACAAGTTCATCTTTTTTAGTTTTCACTTTAAAATCTGCGGTGAAAATCTGCTTTTTATACAGTTGCACGGTGATTTCTTTGTCTCCGTCAAAAGGAAAAGAGACCTCAAGGAATTCGGGACTTTCAGCAAGTAACCTCATTAGCTTGGGTACATTCAGGTTAAAAACCGTGGCGTCCGGTGCTATTTTCTTTAGATCAACCAGATTATCAAGGTTTTTCACATCAAATAGGCCATACCTTGGCGCTCGGTAGTTTAATTTCTCATATTCATGGATTTTTCTGGCTACAGGTTTAATCTCCTGAGCAAAACTGAAAAAATTCCAAAACAACACAGTAAACATTAGAATTTTCTTAATCATTATTAATTTTTTGTTAAAAATATAAATAAATACACACATATCACTGTACATCCATACATAAAGAAGAATAAAAATCAACAATGTATAAAAAAACCACAGTAGAAATAATTCCACTGTGGTTTAGCTATTATTTTATCATAGGAGAACCCGTTATATTATTGCTTTATAAGCTTTTTATTTACCGTTTGCTTTTCGGTCTCAATACTGATTATATAATTTCCTGTTAGCATGGAAGAAAGATTTATTTCTGTTTTATTCCCTTTCAGAGAAGATGCCGAAGTCACTACCCTTCCTGCTTCATCAAAAATTTTATAGGATTTTAAATTTTCTTTTGATGAAATGATGATCATTGTTTTGGCAGGGTTTGGATAGATTGAAATGGTATTATCTTTTACATCGATATCTTCTACTCCTAAAAATTTACACAGGAATCCTGCATTCCATCCATTAGCTGTACCAGTAGCATCAGAGAAAAATTCAACCGTAATCGCTCCGGTAGGATCTGTAGACACAAATGGTCCGGGAACAAGAGAACCTGTCAGGTTGTTGCCATTTGAAAATAAAGGAGAACCTGCCGAAGGTCCATTATACACATACATATAGTCTTTAAAGCTTTCCAAATTAAATTCGCTAAAAACCAAGGTCAGTTTAGAATTGGACAGTGGGTAAAAAGTTTTGGTAAGCTTTTCATCATTAGAATACGTTCCTGAAGTACCTCCTGAATCTGTAAACCGTACTCCTGCACACCAGTCTCCATCTGTTAAAAATGTTCTGTGTTTTTGGAAGGCTGAGGAACCGGAACAGTCTGTTCCTATATATAAATTGTAATAGGTATTGGGAGCTAAACTATTTAAATTAAAACTGTTTGAATTAGTAGTTCCTGACTGTACAATAGTTCCATCCATTTTAGAGAGCCTATATTTCCATGATATGGAAGTACCATCTATAATAAAAATGCTCGCTGTGCTTTGCGTTATATCCGTAATACTAAGATCCAATATAGTGGTTTCACATGAAGAAGTACAGTTCGTACCCAGACAGGCTTTTGAATTAATCGTATTCCTTATTAACTCGGCTGGCTGCTGCCCAAATCCGTTGGCAAAATTAATTCCAACTCCGGAAACCGAACCGCAATAACTCATAATAGTACCTCCTCCCGGTCCCGGAAGTGGCCCGGGACATACACTTCCCTGAGATCCAGATGCAGCTCCACAGCCGTCAATAGCTGTATTATTACCATTCCAGGCACAGGCGTGAGTATGAGGAGAACCTAATCCATGTCCCATCTCATGGGCAATAGTATAGATCGTTATTGAAAACATTGGAAATTGATCATAATTTATAGCAACAGGAGAAAAACCATATTTCAGATCTGAACACAATGAGTTGAGATATGCCATGCCCTGACCTCCAGGAACAGTTATGAGCTCTGCAATATCGCCATTAAAAAAAGGTCTGTTACTTCTGAACATTCCCAGATTGGCATCTGCCCCTCCTGTATATGGATCCGGCGTTGTCCACACATATATTTCGCTTAAAGAGATTTTAATATCATCATTAAAATATAAGGTTTCAACACTGTTATGAATAGCAGTCATCCAGTTAATGGTAGCAGTTGTATTGGATCCATTACCCTGATAAGGTTTGTAGCCTACTTCATAAAATACCCGTACACAATTATCGGTCATGGTTCTTCTTGTGAGTTGCTCAGGGTCAAGTGATGGTCTTTGAATCCTATTTTCCATCAATTCATCTGCCCCACACATAAAACTGTTTTGTACGGTCAGCTTAGATTCTGAATAACTTACGAAATCGCTTGAATTCTTCATATTTCCCAGGACGATATTTCCCAACGCTGGTGTCGAAATAATTCCTACCACATCATTATCAAAGAAGCTGAAAGATACAATAGACTGATCATCTCCTTTTACAATGCCACGATAATAAATTCCCGGATGGTAAGGTATGAGTTCATCTTTTTTAGTTTTCACTTTAAAATCTGCGGTAAAAATCTGCTTTTTATACAGCTGAACGGTGATTTCTTTGTCTCCGTCAAAAGGAAAAGAGACCTCAAAGAATTCGGGACTTTCAGCCATTAAACGTTTTAATTTTGACTGATCAAGATCAAAGATGGTAGCATCAGTTGCTATTTTTCTGAGATCAACCAGATTATCAAGGTTTTTCACATCAAATAGGCCATACCTTGGCGCACGGTAGTTTAATTTCTCATATTCATGGATTTTTCTGGCTACAGGTTTAATCTCCTGAGAAAAACTGAAAAAACTCCAAAACAACACAGTAAACACTAGAATTTTTTTAATCATTATTAATTTTTAAATTAAAAATACAAATAATACCCACATATTAAGGTAAACTCATACATAAAGATTAATAATGTATAAAAAAACCATAGCAGAAATAATTCTACTATGGTTTATCTATTATTTTATGATCTCTACTTCTATATCATTATGAGAACACTTTTTATTATTGTTTTATCAGTTTTTTGTTTACTGTCTGTTTCTCAGTTTCTATGCTGATTACATAGTTTCCTGTCTGTATGGAAGAAAGGTTTACTTCTGTTTTATTCCCTTTCAAAGAAGAGGCTGAAGACACCAACCTTCCCGCTTCATCAAAAATTTTATAGGATTTTAATGTTTCATCAGATGAAATGACAATCATATTTTTTGCAGGGTTAGGATAGATGTTTATTGAGTTATTTTTCGTGTTAACATCTGCCACTCCCAAAACATTACAGGAGAAATTCACATTCCAGCCATTTGCAGTAACCCCGGCATCAGAAACAAATTTTACAGTTATAGCACCGGAAGGATCTGTTGATGTAAACGGACCGGGAACGGTATTTCCTGTCAGATTATTTCCATTAGCAAATACTGGTGAAGCCGTAGAAGGTCCATTATACACATACATAAAATCATAATCCTCTTCAAGGTCAAATGCTGTAAATGTCATGGTCATAGAAGAACCTGAGGCAGGATAAAATGTCTTTACCAGTTCTTCATTGTTTTTATAAGTTCCGGCAGAGCCTCCCGTATCTGTAAACGACACTCCTCCACACCAATCTGCATCGGTAAGAACCAGACCTGATTTTTGATAATACGTTTCATTTGCACATGGACCTACAGCGTCAACTTTATAGTATGTTCCCGGCTGTAGATTTGCGATACTGAAAGAGGGAGAATTTGTATTTCCTGTAGCCACATTAGTTCCATCCAATTTAGAAACTTTATACTTCCATGAGGAAGATATAGCATCCGTAATGAACATATTGGCAGAATTCTGTGTAGTAGAAGTGGGCGCTATAGAAGAAATACTTGGAACACATGATGTTGTACAATTGGTACCAAGGCATGGTTTGGAGTCTATTGTACTTCTAATTAAAGCTGCCGGTTGGGTACCAAAACCATTACTGAAATTAATCCCGATATTTGACATCAGATGGCAATAGCTCATAATGGTACCTGATGGTGGCAGAACATTACTGGTACATGTAAGTCCTTCGCTGTTTATGATAGAAGGCATTGCTGTGGGTCCACACCAGTCAATGGGAGTATTATTTCCGTTCCACGCACAAGCATGAGTATGCGGAGACCCTAAGCCGTGTCCCATTTCATGAGTCATCGCCTGAATAGTCCATGAATATACCGGCACATTATTATACGTCTGAGAAATCCCGGAATACGCATGTGCGTAGGTTTTACACAGGGAATTCAGAAAAGCAATACTTGTAGTACTCGGAGTATTAATTAAATGGGCAAGATCGCCGTTAAAAGTTTGTCTGGCAGCTGAAAATTTATTTAAATTACTACTTGGGCTTCCTGTATAAGGGTCCTGGGTAGTCCAGATATAGATCTCGCTTAGGGCTGTCTTTATATCGTCATTGGTATATAACGTAGCAATGTTGTTATGAATGGCTGTAAGCCAGTTGGTCACGGTTGTTGTATTGGAACCGTTATTCTGATAGGGCTTAAAACAAACTTCATAATAAACCCGAACACAATTCTGAGTTAATGTTGTATTCTTATTTGCATTCGGATCGTATGATATTTTTTGATCATTGTTTTCTTTCAATTCATCAACACCACAGATAAAAGGGTTTGCCCCTGTCAATTTAGAGTCTGAATAGCTTACAAAATCTTCAGAATTTTTAGCTTTTCCAACGACTATATTTCCCAGTTCCGGGGTAGAAGCTACTCCTACAACGTCATTATTAAAAAAACTAAAGGCCACAATGGAATTATTATTTCCTTTTACAATTCCCTGATAATAAACTCCCGGAGTATAATTGACTGTTTTCCCGGTATTGGTAACCACTTTGAAACTGTTGGTGAAAATCTGATTTTTATACATTTCTACGGTAATCTGCCGTCCTCCGGCAAAAGGAAATGTAATTTCAATAAAGTCAGGCTTGTCATTAACGAGTCTCTTCAGCTCGGAAGATTTTAGGGAAATAACACTAATATCTGTTGCAGACTTTCTGTATTCTGCCAGCTTATCCGTGTTGTTATTAACTTCAAACAGGTCATACGTTTTAGACTCTATTTTACCATTATGATATTCCGAAATTTTCTGAGCAACCGGTTTCAATTTCTGGGAAAATCCCAAAACAAAACATTGCATGAAGCAAATCAATAGAACTTTTTTCATGATTTTGATAATTTTATTCACTCAGCAAATAAACAAAAAAAATCAAAACGTAGTGAAAAATTAATGCTAATTTCTAATAATATTTTAAAATATCGTAATCCGTAAATTAAATTATAAAAAAAAGACGTTAAAATTAACGTCTTTTATATTTTTATAAGGTATCTCTCTCTTTTCGCATGGTAACCTTCAGGAAGCGGATCAATACGAGCCCTGCTCCAAAGAATACAGTCATTGATAAAGCTGCGATACGCATATTGTTGAAATGCTCAATAAGAGTGGCAAAGATAAATGTACCGATGATAATCGCAATTTTCTCCAATACGTCATAAAAGCTGAAATAAGTGGTATTCTCCATAGAGTCTACTGGAAGCAGTTTCGAGTAAGTAGATCTGGACATGGCCTGAAGACCACCCATTACCAATCCTACTACTGCAGCAACACCGTAGAACTGATATTCCACTGTAGGGTTTTCTTTATTTAGGAAATAGGCCCACAGACAGGCTACAATCCATAATACGATAGCAATGGAAATTACATTTTTATTACCAATTCTTTTGGATAGCCTTGAGAATATTACAGCTCCTATGATGGCTTCAATCTGAATCACCAATAAGGTACCGATCAGTTTATCCTGTGCCAGATTGATCTCACTTTTCCCAAATAACGTTGCCATCAGGAAAATGGTCTGCATTCCTACACTATAAAAGAAGAAACTTGATAAAAAGAATTTAAGGTTTCTGTCTTTAAAAAGAACTCCACCCACTTTAAACAGTTCATGAAAACTTTCTTTGGCAATATCTTTATAAAAGCTCATATTGTCTTTTAATACCTCAAAAAAACCTCCCTGCTCTTCATGCTTTTTAAAGATGTTTTTATAGTTTAACAAGACAAGGTCCTTAGGTAATTTATCTTTCACATCTCCAAATTGGGGAAGATGCTTGAACGTGTACTGAGAGAAACCGAACCACCATGCCCCGGTCAGTAAGAAGCTTATTCTTGTAAATAATAACTGTTGAGCTGCTCCTTTTGCAAAAACCTGGATTAATATTAAACAAATTACTACCAAGACTACAGATCCAAGATAACCATATACATATCCTTTTGCAGAAAGAGCATCCTGTTTATCTTGTGTGGCAATATCAGGCAGAAATGAGTTGTAGAAGACCAAACTTCCCCAGAACCCTATACTGGCGGTTATACTGAAAAGAAGGCCCAGAAATACATTGTGCATTCCTGTAAACATAGCTAATCCCATACATGAGGTAGCCCCCAGATAACAGAAAAACTGCAGGAATGATTTTTTATTTCCAATGGTATCAGCCAATGAAGACAAAAATGGAGAAAGCAATACCACTACAAAAAATGATATTGTTAAAGAATATCCATACACGGCATCCGGTTGATATTCTTCTCCAAAAATTTTGATCATGTGCCTTACCGGAACATCAATCCACTTTTTTGTTTCTGCTACATATTCCTTTTTTTCATACGCAGTGGTAAGAATAGAATAATAGATAGGAAAAATAGTAGAAGTAATAACCAAAGAGTATACAGAATTGGCCCAGTCATATACTGCCCAGGCTTTCATAATCTTTGGATTATTTTTTATGTTTTTAGGCTGTCGATTCTCAGTTTCAGACATTTCAATTAAATATTAGTAGCACAAAAATAGAAAAACCATTAAGAAATGAATAAGTTTTTAAAAAAATTATCCATTCCTTAATGGTAATGTATTATTATACAGAATATTAGATATTCTCAATCACGATTGCAGAAGCACCACCACCACCATTACAGATAGCTGCAGCACCATATTTTGCATTATTCTGCTTCAATACGTTGATCAATGTAACGATAATTCTTGAACCAGAACTTCCCAGTGGGTGTCCCAATGCAACAGCACCGCCATTTACGTTTACTTTAGAAGCATCCAATCCCAAAATTTTATTGTTAGCCAGTCCTACTACAGAGAAAGCTTCATTAAATTCAAAGAAATCAATATCTGAAACTTCCAACCCTGCTTTCTTAAGAGCAATAGGCAATGCTTTTGCTGGAGCTGTTGTAAAGTTTTCAGGTTCGTGTGCTGCATCCGCATAAGAAACGATTTTTGCTAGAGGTGTAAGCCCCAATTCTTCCATTTTTTCTTTAGAAACAAGAATTAAAGCTGAAGCACCGTCATTTAATGTAGAAGCATTAGCAGCCGTTACCGTACCATCTTCTTTCTTGAATACTGTAGGAAGCGTTGAAATTCTGTCGAAATTCACCGCTTTATATTCTTCATCTTCTGCAAAGATGATAGGTTCTCCTTTTCTTTGAGGAATAGAAACCGGTACGATTTCGTCATTAAATTTCCCTTCGCTCCAGGCTTTTGCTGATCTTTTATAAGATTCCACTGCAAAATTATCCTGTTCTTCTCTTGTAATATTATAGTCAGCAGCACACTTTTCTGCGCATACTCCCATATGTACTTTATTGTATACGTCTGTAAGACCGTCTAATACCATACCATCCAGCACTTTGATATCACCCAGTTTTGTAGCTACCCTTGCATTATAGTAATGAGGTACTAAAGACATATTTTCCATACCACCTGCAACAATTACCTCAGCGTCACCTGCCTTAATAGCCTGTGCAGCCATTGTTACAGCTTTCATTCCTGAAGCACAAACTTTATTTACAGTAGTAGAAGGTGTATGTATTGAAAGACCCGCTCCCAAAGCTACCTGACGAGCCGGTGCCTGACCTTCTCCAGCCTGCAGTACATTCCCCATATAGATCTCCTGAACATTATTAGGATCAAGACCAATTTTATCTAATGCTCCTTTTACTGCAGTAGCTCCCAGCTTTGTAGCCGGAACTGTTGATAAGCTTCCCATAAAACTCCCCATCGGAGTTCTTACTGCGGAAACAATGAATACTTCTTTCATGTGTATAATTTTATTTTGATTTTGCTTTTGCATATATCAGCTCTATCTGAGAGTTCCCGATACGTGTCTGTATTTGTAAATAGTTGTCCTGAGTCTTCGTAATGATATTACTGAAGACATCACCAACCTTTATGCGATCATTTTGAGCCGTTTTCTCTATGACTATGGCTTTATAACTACAGTCATTCAAAAAAACAAGCGATGATTTTATATAGTCTTTACCATTATTAAAATATTCCGTCTGAACATTATCTTTAATGGTCATATTCCAAATTCCAGCAGGATAATCTACGCGAACGAATCTTCCTTCTTTTATACTGGCACATTTAGCCGGGTTATCCGGTTTTTTCAGTTCAAATCTCTGAGCTTTAACCTGTGAAACACCCAGTAATATCATCATTACCGGAAAAATTTTAAAAAATCTCATATCTGTGTTCTATTATTTACTTTTTTACTCCTTCCTCCGGCGATCATCAGTAAGGCTCCCAGAAACTCTACTCCCCAGCCCCATTTCAGTTTTACGACCCCTGCAAAGGTTTCTCTCCATGATTTAAAAGGTAAAAAGCTGAAATAATCTAAAGACTGCATTTTCACTGCGATCAATGTGAATATAAAGAATAGGATCAGCAGAATACCAAAAAATCTTACGATCTTCGTATTGTTATTTACGATTCCAAAGACGGCACATGCTGCAAAAAGCCAGCACGTGATGGCTAAATAGTGGTCAAGTTTCCAATAGTTCCAATTTCCGATAATAGGTACATGTACCAAAGGTAAAAAACTCCCTATAACCACCAATAAAAGTCCTAATAACTGAATGTTTTTCATATTTACTAAAGTGCCAAAATACGAAAAAAAACACATTTCCAAATGATGTATTTCAAAAACAGAACATTCACATAAAAACAATAATTAATAACAAATATTCTTTACTAAAAATATCTATTTAATAATTAAACGGCATTTTTATTATCAAAAGAGAAAATTAAAATTGTAATTTATCATGCAATTTTCATCCCTGATTAGCAGTTTACGGGAACCAAACTTATTCCCTAAAAGGTCTTTAATAAAAAATTGCACTTTCATGACAAAAGTGCAATTTTTATTTTTTATGATTAATTGAATTAATGTTTTATTGAAGACAGCTCTTCCGGATTGTGCTTATGTCTAAACAGTATAGCAAAAAATATAGCAAGTACTAAAGCATAAATAGCAAAAGAAAGCCATATCTGTTGCCAGTCTTTCACCATAACCACTGAAGAAAGCGTTCCATCAGAATTCACAACTGCATTAAAACTTGTTTTTAAAATCTCCAGGAAAGTAGGATTGTCAGCTGTTGTATCCAAGTACGCAGAAAGATCTGAAGCAGTGGTAAACTTATGGGTAAAGAATCTATCTATAGCCCACCCTGCAATATAACTTCCAAAAACAGCTCCAAATCCATTGGTCATCATCATAAATAACCCCTGAGCAGAAGAACGGATATTCTTATCTGTAGTGGTCTCCACAAAAAGAGATCCTGAAATATTAAAGAAATCAAAAGCCATTCCGTATACAATACAAGAAAGGATGATTAATGATAATCCATAGCCATCCGGAACACCGTAGGCAAAGAATCCAAATCTTAACACCCATGCCAGCATAGACATTAACATTACTTTCTTAATTCCAAATTTCTTCAAGAAGAAAGGTATTGCCAAGATAAACAGGGTTTCTGAAACCTGAGAAATAGACATAATAATAGTAGATCTCTGTACTACAAATGAATCTGCATATTTTGGAAAATGGGCAAATTCACTTAAAAAGACATCACCATATGCATTTGTCAGCTGAAGTGCTGCTCCCAAAAGCATTGAAAACAAAAAGAACAAAGCCATTTTATAGTTCCCAAAAAGCTTAAATGCATTAAGCCCTAATTGCTCGGATAAAGGAGCTGTTTTGTCTATTAATTTTTGTGGCGGGCATTTCGGTAAAGTAAGGGCATAGATTCCTAAAACAATTGCTATTGCCCCTCCGATATAAAACTGTCCTTCAGTTGCTTTATTCCCTGTAAGATTTGTAATCCACATAGCCACAATAAAACCAATAGTTCCCCACACACGAATTGGTGGAAAATCTTTTACCACATCCAAATTATTGTTTTTAAGGATGGTGTAGGAAATAGAATTGGCAAGGGCAATGGTAGGCATATAAAAACACATTGCCACAAGCATCACCGAAAAGAAAGAATTAGGATCAGCAGAATGCGGCAAAATGAAAAGAATAGCCCCGTAAAGGATATGCAAAACTGAGAAAATACGCTCGGCGTTTACCCAACGGTCAGCAATAATCCCAGTAATGGTAGGCATAAATATGGAAGCAATTCCCATTGTTCCGAAGACAGCTCCAAACTGTGTTCCTTCCCAATGTTTTGTGCCAAACCAGAAGTTAGCCATCGTAATCAGCCATGCTCCCCAGACAAAAAACTGGAGAAAACTGAGGATGGTCAGTCGTAATTTTAAATTCATAGTTTATATAAAGTATCTCTTTTAATCAATTTTCTTTTTCCTCCTCTTAATTTCTTCCTGAATTTCAAGAGCAGTATCATAATCTTCTTCTCTAACGGCATCATCCAATAATTTCTGAAGCTCCTCCATAGAAAGAGATGTTAAGTTGTCTTCATTCTGCACGGTTTCTGAAAAGCCCTGCTCTTCTTTTGCTACATCTTCCAGTTCCAGTAAAATTCCGGCTTCGTTTAAGACCTGTTGAGTCGTAAAAATAGGCGCATCAAATCTTACTGCCATTGCAACAGCATCAGAAGTTCTGGCATCAAGGATTAATTCTTCCTCAGTAGTTTTACTTTTAAAATTGATATTTGAAAAGAAAACACCATCTACAATCTGATAAATAATAACAGAAACCAATTCATAATTGGCAGAAACTATAAATTTTGTGAATAAGTCATGGGTAAGAGGACGTGGCGGATGAATATCTTTTTCCAGTCCTAAAGAGATAGACTGGGCTTCGAAATTTCCTATAACAACAGGTAATTTTATGTGTGTTTCTTCATGCTCCAATAACAATGCGTAAGCCCCCGATTGGGTCTGACTATACGATATTCCGCGAATAATTAGCTGCTTATAATCCATAGCTACAAATATAGATTAATTTTTTATTGTGATTTTACTTTTTCACACAAAAATAAAAGCCCGGAAAGCCGAGCTTTTATTGTATTGTGTATGACGATCAATGGTCAATAGTTAGGGTTACGTTGCAAGTGAATTATTACTATTAACAAGCAGAGCTCCCGGGCTATTTTCCATTCATTTTTATCCTTTTAATGCTTTGATTTTCTCTGTTAGTGCAGGAATAATCTGGAAAGCGTCTCCTACTACTCCATAGTCTGCAGACTTGAAGAAAGGTGCTTCAGCATCACTGTTGATGACAACAATAGTTTTTGAAGAGTTTACTCCAGCCAGGTGCTGAATAGCTCCCGAAATCCCTACAGCAATGTAAAGATTAGGTGCAATAGCTTTACCTGTTTGTCCTACGTGCTCTGTGTGAGGTCTCCATCCAATATCAGAAACAGGCTTAGAACATGCTGTAGCAGCTCCTAAAACATTAGCCAGCTCTTCAATCATACCCCAGTTCTCAGGTCCTTTCATACCTCTTCCCGCAGAAACTACAACTTCTGCTTCTTTAAGGTCTAATTTCCCTGAGCTCTGCTCGTGAGAGATCACTTTAGTATCTTCGTTAGCTACTGAAAGGTTTTTCACTTCTTCTGAACCGGATACAGCATTTTCTTTTACTCCGAAAGCGTTCTGAGAAACAGTAACAATAACTCCGTTTCCTTCAGCTTTTGCATGCATAAATCCTTTTCCTGAGAATGCTTTTCTTTTTACCTGGAAAGGTGAAAGACTTTCAGGAGCTTCCAAAGCGTTAGTAAGTAAAGAATAGTTCTTCATTACTGCAAGCATTGGAGCAATTGAAGAAGCGTCAGTAGTATGAGGGAAAACAATAATATTTCCGTCTAATACTTCACTTACTGCCTGAGCATATGCTTTTGCTGAAAAGCTCTTAAGACCTTCGTCTTTGATATTAATTACATTAGATGCTCCATACTTATATAATAAATCTGAAGAATCGGTAGGGTTTACGGTGATTGCTGTCACTGTATCTCCAGCTTTATCAGCAACAGCTTTAGCATAAGAAACCGCTTCAAAAGCTGCTTTTTTGTAAACTCCGTTTATATTTTCTGCGTATACGAATACTGCCATTTTTAAAATAATTTAAAGATTAAAATAAGGGTTTAGATTAAGGCTAAGGATTGAGTGGGACCCAAACTTTGCCTCTACCTCAATACTAGATTACTTTAGCTTCTTCGTGAAGTAATCTTACCAACTCATCTAAATTGTCCGGAGAAACCATTTTTACAGCAGCTCTTGGAGGAACGCTATCATAAGATACTCCCTGAACTTTCACTTCAGAAGAAGTAGGTTCTACTACCTGTAAAGGTTTTGTTCTTGCAGACATAATTCCTCTCATATTCGGAATGATAAGGTCTTTTTCATCTACTAATCCTTTCTGACCTGCAATAATTGCCGGTAGTTTTACAGAAATAGTTTCTTTTCCTCCTTCAATTTCTCTTATAGCAGTTGCTTCGCTTCCATTCACGTCTAATCCTACTGACGCGTTAACGAAAGGCTGGTTTAGCAATTGAGCAACCATTCCCGGAACTGAACCACCGTTATAGTCGATAGATTCTTTCCCGCAAAGGATAAGGTCATATCCTCCGTTTTGAGCTACAGCAGCGATTTCTTTCGCTGTAGAATAGCTATCTTTAGGATCAAGGTTTACTCTTACAGCATCATTTGCACCAATCGCCAGAGCTTTTCTGATTACCGGTTCTGTAGCAGCGTCTCCTACGTTAATTACAGTTACAGTAGCTCCTTGAGATTCCTGAAGCTTAACCGCTTTTGTTAACGCAAATTCATCTAAAGGGTTAATTACCCACTGAATTCCGTTTTTGTCGAAAGCAGATTTATCTGCTGTAAAGTTAATCTTCGAAGTAGTATCCGGAACACTACTAATACAAACTAATATTTTCATGTGTACTATTTTATTTTTTCCCTTTTACGCACAAAACCAACAACGGTTTATGCAGAGATTTTGTTTGAATTAATTTTTGCTAATATAAATAAAAAATATATTATGCATGCATAATACTTACTAAATTATTATTCAATACATTAGAAGTATTTACTTTCCTGGTTTTGTTGCTCTAAACTCTATTTTACTTGGTAAAACTCTAGGATTCATCTTTAAAATATCCAATATAAGATTTCCCATATCTTCCGGCTGAATCTTCCAGCTGTCTTTTTCAGATGGGGTGTTTCCATTAAAATGAGTGGCCACTGATCCGGGCATAATGACGGTAGATTTAATATTATATTTTCTTAAATCAATCATTGCTGCCTGAGTAAATCCTACGACTCCAAATTTTGAAGCATTATAACCTGTTCCATTTTCAAAAAAGTTAGCTCCTGCCAAACTTGAAATGGTAATATAATAACCTTCTGTCTTTTTCAGTTCTTCAACAGAAGCTTTTAGGGTATAGAAAACACCGGTAAGGTTGGTTTCTATCATATCATTCCATTCTTCAGCTGTCAGCTCATCTACCGGCTTAAAAATACCTAATCCGGCATTGGCAATAACAAAATCCAGTCTTCCGAATTTTTCCAAAGTATATTGTATAGCTTCCTGTTCGCTTTCAAGGCTCCTTACATCAGAAACAATCCCTAACACATTTTCAGAATACTGCTTAAGCTCTTCTTCAGCTTTCAGAACATCATCTCTTTTTCTTCCCGAAAATGCCACCGAGATACCATTTTCCAGCAATATTTTCGCAATCCCAAAGCCTATTCCTTTAGTTCCTCCTGTTATATAAGCTGTTTTATTTTCTAACATAGCATAAAAAATTTAATTCTCTAAAATAACAAAAACGCTCCAATTGGAGCGTTCACTGATACTAAGATTTATCAGGTATTATTTTTTTATAAATTTCTCTGTCGTTTTACCCTCTTTCGTTTCAATATTAATGATATAGCTTCCTGCATTCAGGTTTCCAACATTTACTTTATTTCCATCTAGATCTGCAACTACTTTTCTTCCGCTGATATCATAAACTTCCACTTTGTTTACTTTTTCTTTAGATTTAATCGTAAGAACATCAGATGCCGGATTAGGAAAAACATAAACAGAAGAAGATGCCTTAGAGGTTTCAGAAGTTGCCAAAGTACCTGTTGTGGTCACTTTAAAGTCATCCACAAATAGGGCAAATTGGTCATCTGAAACACATTGTATTGCAATATATACATTCTGTCCCGCATAAGTATCTAAATTAAAAGTATGCTGAGCCCATTCTACGGCCGCCGGAGTTACTATTGTATTTGTATTAATTTTAGTAAAGTTTGCTGTTTGCGTATCTGTTGTTGAAACGTAGACATTGAATTTTTCTAATCCGTAATTAGCATGAATAGGTTTCACCCAAAAACTTAGAGTATTTCCTGTTGATCCTAAAGTTATTTGGGGACTAATTAACCAATCGTTATTGACCAGAGGCGCAGGACTACTGACATTAAAACATGCCATCGCTTTATTTCCTGTTCTGGCTGCAGTCTGATTTGAAATAGTTACAGGAACAATTCCTCCTCTATTAAAAACAATGAACGCCTTGGCAATTCCTTGATTAGGAAAAGTAGAGTTCTGCAGCACATATGACTGTTTTCCATCTAAATCTGTTAATGTCCAATTCCCTACATTTCCTGTTGTATAGGCAAAATCCGTATAATTTTCAAAACTATCTTCAAAGATTGTCGTTTGTGCATTTAAAGAGGATAATCCTAAAAAGGCACTCAAATATAAAGTTCTCATCATAATTTTTTATTTTACAACAAGTTTAAGTACACCTATATTCTATTCCAAATTTAAAATGAGGAATTTATAAAATAACCAACAAAAAGCCAAAAACCATATCATTTACTTATAAAATTGCATGAAAAAAGAAAAAATTAGTTAATAAATTCACTAATATTCTTTATGCAATTTGGTTTAATAAAAGAGTATTTATACTTTTCAGAATTGATTACAACAAAAAAACGCTCCAATTGGAGCGTTTACTGATACTAAGATTTATCAGGTATTATTTTTTTATAAATTTCTCTGTCGTTTTACCGTCTTTCGTTTCAATATTAATGATATAGCTTCCTGCATTCAGGCCTCCAACATTTACTTTATCATTATTGATGTCAACATTAATTTTTCTACCGCTCATATCAAAGATTTCAACCTTATTTATCTTTGCTTCTGCTTTAATGGTTAAGACATCTGAAACCGGGTTAGGATAAACAGATACAGGAGCTTTTGCAGAAACAGAAACATCCGCAGTTCCAAGGGTTGCAGAGTTTCCATACATAACGTTAACATTATCTACGAAAGCCTCATTTGCTACAGTATTTCCTTCATCTGTCGATGAAACAAAATCAAGCTCAGCCGGAACTAAACCGGTAGAAACACTATACCCTGGATTTGTGGCATTTGTAAAATTAAATGTTCCTTCAGGATACGTCCAGGAATATGCACCCGTTGTTTTATTATATGTAAATGACACTGATACCCATGTATTAGCCGCATAGGTTGCAGATCCCAGTCCAATACTGTAAAATCTTGCTGTACTTCCCGCTGGGGTTAATCTTCCCATACCACTAATGGTTTTTGTAGAATAATCATAATTTATTCCAACAATTCCAGCACCGGCAGCATCATACATTGCACATTGGATTTTACCAGCACCCGTTGCCGGTCCTGTATAAATATCCAAAGTTCCTTTCAGGATATTATTTCCCGCTGTAGCAGTTGTGGTGATTGATTTAAAGGCAAATCTAACATTTGAGGAATTGTCAAGATCATCATACCCTGCACCACTTTTAATTTTTAAAGAATTACCATGGGCTGCATCCAGTGCTGCTACCTGATAATCACTTCCTACTCCACCATAGATATAAAAGCCTCCCTGCCCTGGTAAACTTCCCGTTGCATCAGTGGCTAAATTCCCTAATGTTAAAGCATTAAAATTCTCATTTAAAACTGTTTGCGCTGAAACTCCAATTGAAAATGCAGCTCCACACGCAACTAGTAAAAATTTCTTCATGATATTATTTATTTTTAATTCGACGCAAAAATAGAATATTTATTCTAAAAAAAACATCAAACATCTAAAAAAACAAGTAATAATCAACTATTCAGCGTTTTTATATAAAAATATTGCATTAAAAATCATCAATTAAACACGTTAAAATAATATTAAAACAACATCATAAAGTTAATTTTTTAAACA
The DNA here is from genome assembly GCF_016756935.1 of Chryseobacterium sp. KMC2. Lineage (NCBI taxonomy): Bacteria > Pseudomonadati > Bacteroidota > Flavobacteriia > Flavobacteriales > Weeksellaceae > Chryseobacterium > Chryseobacterium sp. KMC2. Next base: position 33,153 of record NZ_JAESIT010000013.1, on the reverse strand, counting down.
AAATATCACTTTTTACTTAATTTTATTTTTATTCTTCATCATGCCTTCAATGGTTATTTTTTTACAAACTTTTCCGTAAAGGTTCTATCTCCTGACTGTATGCTCATAAAATAAAGCCCTGGTAAAAGGTGCTTTACATCTATTGTATTATTCTGTAATCCTATATTGATCTTTTTTCCGGTACCATCATACACCTCCACTTTATTTATTACATCCAGTGTATTTATTTTTATAAAATCTGTTGTTGGATTAGGATATAATGATACTGTATGATAGCTTATCTTATCGTCTTTAACCGTCAAAATGGTCTCGGAATTGATCTTAATCTGATCAATATAAGCCGTTCCTAAAGCATTGTCATGTACAAAACGAAGCTGATCTATATTGAGTGAGCTTACAGCCAATCCTGTATATATCAAAGTGTCATTGAGATAATATCTGATATCTGAGGCTGTTCCTATAACTTTAAACCTATACCAGGTATTTGGAGACCAGGTTTCAGGAGTAGAAACAAGCTCCAAAGAGCCGGAAACCTTGTCTAAAACTTTTATGGCACCTGTCTTATCAAAATCAAGCCTTACGACCAACTGCTCTGCAATACTGTCAACTCCCTGGAATCCAAAAACAGAGCCATCAAGCTGAGAGATATTAATATCAAATGAAACCGAAAAAAGGGTATACAGAAGGGGTGTCGGCAAATTATAAAAACCACCGATGATAGGTTCTGATTGGGTTCCATAAGTATTTTCTTTGACAATTTTCAGGGAAGCATTTCCGTTACTGGCATAATCCTGACTAATAACCTGATTCATAACATAAGCTGGGTTTCCTCCTGTAGGAGTACTTATCCAATTATTTTGTCCATGGATATTGGCGGCTAAAAAACCTTCGTTGTCTTCAAAGGAAATAGATTGCTGAGCGAAAGAAAATACTGAAAGTAAGACACATGCGATTGAGTAGTATTTTTTCATAGTAAAGTTTAAGTTTCGGAATAAAAATAAAAACTTCAAAGAATTAAAAAAATACCATTCATCAAGCAGAAATCCGATTATTGTCACTAATTTATAACCCCTAAAAAACATAACAGGGCAAGGTGTTTGATACAAAAGCGGTTTACAATTTTTACTATAAATCTCCACATAGTAAACCGGAGGAAAAAATGATTGGGTTCCTGTTTAATTGAGCATTGTCTTTCAAATTTGTATGGGGAATTTTCTAAGTGTGAATCCTTTTTTTTCACAAGCTTATTTAGATATATAAAAAAATCAAGCGCTCCTGGAAAGAAGCGCTTGAGATATTGATATAATAAGTCTATTATTTTGAATAATTTTCAAAGAACAACGGGATACTTTCAATTCCTTTATAGAAATTAAACAAACCATAATGCTCATTTGGAGAGTGAATAGCGTCAGAATCCAGTCCAAAGCCCATTAATACAGACTTAGCTCCCAGAACTTTCTCGAACATCGCTGTGATCGGAATACTTCCCCCACTTCTGTACGGTAGCACTTCTTTACCAAATGCTGTTTCCATAGCCTGTTTAGCTGCTAAAAACTCTTTGGTATCACTTTGTAACACATAAGGCATTCCTCCATGGTGAGGAGTAACTTTAACCTTTACAGTTTCCGGAGCTATTTTTTCAAAATATTTTGTGAATTTTTCGGTAATCTCTTCAGGAGTCTGATAAGGAACCAAACGCATTGAAATTTTAGCAAAAGCTTTTGAAGGAATTACTGTTTTAGCACCTTCTCCTGTATATCCTCCCCAGATTCCATTACAGTCTAATGTAGGACGAATAGAAGCTCTTTCAAGAGTTGTATATCCTTTTTCACCTTCTATACCGCTTAATCCGATTGATTTCTTGAATTCTTCAGGATTGTCTTTCAGCTTGTTCATTTCAGCTCTGTCCGCATCAGATACTACTTCCACGTTATCATAGAATCCATCAATTGTAATATGACCGTTTTCATCAATCAGATTAGCAATCATTCTTGAAAGGACATGGATAGGATTGGGAACAGCCCCTCCGTAAAGTCCGGAGTGTAAGTCTCTGTTTGGACCTTCCACTTCTACTTCTACATAGCTTAGCCCTCTTAATCCTGTTGTTACAGTTGGCTGTTCATTGCTGTAGATATGGGTATCTGAAATAAGAATACAGTCACAGGTCAGTTTTTCTTTATTTTCATTAACGAAGTCTCCTAAACTTACAGAACCTACTTCTTCTTCACCTTCTAAAATAAATTTAACGTTACATGGAAGAGTGTTTGTCTTCATCATAGCTTCAAAAGCTTTCAGATGCATAAAGAACTGTCCTTTATCATCTGCAGCCCCTCTTGCGAAGATAGCTCCATCCGGGTGAAGTTCTGTTTTTTCAATATAAGGTTCGAAAGGTGGTTTTCTCCATAGCTCCAACGGGTCTGCCGGCTGCACATCATAATGGCCATACACCAGTACTGTTGGTAAATTTTTGTCTATGATTTTTTCACCAAAAACAATAGGGTATCCTTTTGTTTCACAGATTTCAACATTGTCAGCCCCTGCATTTTTAAGGTGCGCTGCACATACATCCGCACATTTTAATACGTCATTTTTATAAGCCGGATCTGCAGAAATGGAAGGAATTCTCAGTAACTCAAATAATTCATCAACGAAACGTTGTTTGTTTTCGTTAATGTAATTTAATGTCTCTTGCATTGTAAAAATTTATTTTGTTAAAATTAAAAAAAATGCCTCTCAGAGCCAAGTAAAAACACAGGATTTTCCATACGAATTACTTATTCTCCCAACATTCATTTTTTTAATAAAAAATGCCCTGTAGAAACAGGGCACTTGTACGTCTTATACTTATAATTAGTGTTCAGCTTTTGGAGCTTCAGCCGTTTTCGGAGCTTCAGCAGATTTTGCAGCAGCGCTATCTGTTTTTGGAGCTTCAGGTTTTGCAGCAGCTTCTTCCTTGTGCCCTTCAGCAGCAGCCTCATGACCATGAGCTTTTCCACCTTGTGCATCATCAGAATATCTCTCTACTCCTTCTTCAAGTTTTAAAGTACCTTTATTCCCTCCTGCTGATACTTTTTTACAGCTTACAGCTACAGTTGCAATCGCTAAACATATAACTAATTTTCTCATGCTTAAATTTTTGATTGCCCAAAATTAAGAAATCCTGCTTTTTTCGGCAACATTTTTAGACTGATTTTAAAATTATTTTCCCTTTTTTGGATTGTGTAAAAATAAGGTAGTGCTCACCTCCGTCTTTTAAACCATATTTCTTTTTAATTTCATCAGGCTTTAAAGGATGGTTTTTTGAAATAATATTGAACTGTGATTTCTTTTCAATACTCTTAGAATCAATTAGTTCCATTTCTAAAATCCTTCCCGGAAAATTCTCTTTTTTCTCAGATGAAGTATAAATATGGGTATTAGGATGAAGTTTTTTAAGTCCAAATTTTTCTGAGACCAAATTAAAGATTCCTGCTTTTAAAATGGAATTATTAGGAATATAAATAAACTTTTCGGGTTCGGAATATTCTGAACGGGCATTTTCTTCTTCCCGAAACATAAAATTAAAAGGTAATTCTCCACTTTCAAGATTTACACAATAACATCTGATTTCGTTTACTTTTTCATTTGACAGGAAGATGACAATTTCCTTTACATCATTTTTCAAAGCAACAATATCAATCCTGAAAATATCCGGTACAACAGAAATAAGGTATTTCAGATCAATCAATGGAGAAAGTTTGATAATCACCTGTTTAGAAATAGATAATAACTTTTCCTGAATTTCAAGGATATTGGGAGACAAATCCTCCAAAAGAAAAACTTTATTCTTTTGGTGATCTCTTCTGGCCGGATCTAAATAAATGGTATCAAAATGCTCTTTATTCTCAAGTAAGAAATCCTCCAGTTTTTGATTCACAAAATTTGCTTTCTTCCCTATAATGTTCCAGTTATGTTCCACAACTTCCAGAAGTTCAGCATTTTGTTCCACTAAGGTAATGTCATCAAAATTTTTTGACAAATAGTAAGCATCAATTCCAAAACCACTTGTGAGATCAATAAATTTTTCCCCTTTTATAATTTCTGATTTATAAAAAGCTGTTTTTTCGGATGATGACTGCTCTAAATTGAGCTGTGGTGGAAAAATAATCCCTTCTTTTAAGAGAAAAGGAAACTTTTTCTCTGCCACCTGTCTTCCTTTGATCTGCTGAACAATTTCCTGAGCAGAAACCTCAGGAAAAGGAGATTTTTTTAACAGCAATGCATGTAAATCTGTATGCAGATTGGCATTAATGTAATGTTGAACTTCTTGATTTAATAGTTTATTTTCCACAAATTTTACAGATGATATCTCATTAATATTTCCGTTGATTTTTCAATTCATTGTATATAGAAAATATAGACTTTGTACATAAAGGCTTATTTGCTTTTCACTCCTCTATTCTATTTTTTTGTATTTACTTAAAATACAGTCTTCGCCCAATCAACGCTATATACATTAAAACCTTATACAAAAATTCACAGAATCATTAGTAATCATCTGTGAAAGTCTGTATAGTTTATGGTTAAAAGCAGTTTATTCAAACATTTCTGCCCAACGTACCGCTTTTATTTCTTTTTCGTTGTATAACTCGTCAATGGACTTTTTAACGTCTAATTTGGGATATAAATTAACGCCAATCAGTTTTATTTTTCCTTCTTCCACCCATTGCTGCTCTTTAACAGCATGGTCATAGATTTTTTTCTGAACCACTCCCTGCTTTAAAAGCTCCAGATAGCCTCCCGCATCTTCCATCTCAACAAAAAGGTCCCAGGCTTTCTCTGCCAGTTGTCTGGTAATATCTTCTATATAATAACTTCCATTGGAAGCATCTTCAAACACATTGATAATACTTTCGTAGGCCAGAACGATTTGTTGTTTAAAAGAAATCTCTTCTGAATTTTCAGTACTTTTTTCTACAAGATAATTATTGGTAAAAACAGCATCAGCACCACCAATCATAGCTGAAGCAAGCTCCAGTGTAGAACGGATCAGGTTATTTTCATTATCAGAAACGGCTTTATTTCTTAAAGAGGTTTCTGCAAAAATATAAGGAACTTCATCTAAGCCGTACTCTTTGGAAAGCTGATTGAAAACAATTTTAAATGCTCTCAGTTTGGCCATTTCAAAGAAATAATTTCCTCCTACAGCCAGTCTGAAAATCAGTTTGCTTACAATTTCAGGACCATAGCTTTCTACAAGTTCTTTAGTTTTAGCCAGGGCAATACCAAGCTGCTGGTAGATGGCTGCTCCCGCGTTCTGATGCAATGAAATATCAACACAGATGTTTCTTTTAAAATCTTTTGCCAACAGTTCTTTTGCCAGCTGATCATCAATACCTCCATCTTTTTCGTTAAAAACATCAATCAGGGAAAAGTACTGATCTTCTTCTTTTGGGCTGATATGGCCGGCCAGTTCTTTATTATTAACGAAAATTGTTTTCTCTTCCAGATTTTCTACATTCCGGTCTAATAAAAATGCAAATACTTCGTCTTCCAGACTTTCATGGTAAGAAGCTACCAGATGGGTACTTTCTTCAACTTTAGGTAAATTTACCAGAGGTTTCTGAACTTCTGTGTAAAATGGTTTTACCTCTATTCCTTCCAGATTTTCCTTTTCTAAAATAGGGTAAATATCCTCTGTTTTAAGTTGTTTTTTGACTAAGTTTTCCCAGTTTGGAAGTATGTTATTTGACATTAGTTTTATGTATTTGTGATGTGAACTGTCAATGGTCAATTTTGCCGTGTATGTGAGTTTCAATGTAAAGAATTAACATGCCCATTGAATTGACTTCATTATTGACTTATCCTATTCAACTTTTATTATTTCTTGGCGACTTTTGCGCTATCAACAACCAAAATAAAGATCTCTTCATTCGGCTTTTTCATAAAATAATTTTCCCGTGCATATTTTTCCTTTTCCGACTTGTTGTTCATCAGTTTTTTATAGAAAGCATCATTCTTTTCGTATTCTTTTTTATAATACTCCAGCTGATCTTCATATTTACTGATCTCACCATTCAATTCATTAATGACGAGAAATGAGGTTTTATCAAAGAAAACCATCCATACCAAAAACATACAGATTGTAATGGTATATTTATTCAAGATATACTTCTGGATCAGCTTCAATGTTTCAGATTTCGGCTGAATGTCTTTGATAAGGTTGTTTTCTTCCATTTTTTAATGTTTTCTCAACGAGTTTTTAATAACAGTAGTTAAAAAATCAATCGCTACGGAATTCTGTTTCATATTTGGGATAATAAGATCGGCATCATTTTTAGATGGCTCGATGAATTCCTGGTGCATTGGTTTCAGGGTAGTCTGGTAACGGTGTAATACTTCACCAAGGTCTCTTCCTCTTTCCTGGGTATCTCTTCTGATCCTTCTGATCAATCTTTCATCAGAGTCTGCATGAACAAATACCTTCAGATCAAATTCTTTCAACAGTTCTTTGTTGGTAAGAACTAAAATCCCTTCTACTACCAATACGTTCTTAGGTTCTACAGTGACATGATCTCCTGTTCTGGAATGCGTTACAAAGCTATAAATGGGCTGCTCAATAGACTCATTATTTTTTAAAGCTTTAACATGTTTTATCAACAGTTCAAAATCTATAGACTTCGGATGGTCATAATTGAGAGCCTCTCTTTCTGTCAGGGTTAGATTTTGGTTATCATGATAATAATTATCCTGAGAGAGGATATTCATTCCCTCAATATCAAGCTGTTGAAGTATTTTATCAACAACTGTAGTTTTGCCGGATCCCGTACCACCGGCAATTCCTATTACAAGCATTCTTTTTTGTTTCTTTATAGTTGGTACAAATATACTATTTTAGATAAAATGTAGCAATGTAAGAATATTGAGAAATTAAAAGATTAAAGGATTAAAAATTGAAAGATTCTCCGGGAAGCCTGCTATCCTTGTCATGCAAAGCTTATTACTTGGGTTTCATCTCCGGATTTAATAAAAAAAACCGGTAAATTCATTACCGGTTTTTTATTATACTATTTCGCTTGTTAATTCTCTTGAAATTAATTTTTCATGCATAGGCTTCAAAATATCCATTGAGCCTGTTTTTACGGTGCATTTGCCCTTGTAATGAACAAGCATCGTGCATTGCTCTGCCTGCTCCAGGGTATGCTTGCATACTTCAATAAGACTGTCTATCACATAATCAAATGTATGAATATCATCATTATGCAGCACCAGTTTATAGACATCATCCGTATCATCCAAAACGAGAACTTCTTCTTCATATTGACGTTTTGGATTTTCATAGTCTTTTATGCTATTATAAAAATTCATTTGTAAGCTGTTTTTTAAACTTCTCCGATTTTATCTGCTAAATTATCTATAGCATTAGGTTCCTGATATACCAATTCCACAAGCTCTACGCTCTTATTATTCATTTTCAAAATTTTGAAATGGTAATTCTCAAGGTCAAACTCCTGATTCTCTTCAGGAATCTCTGCCAATGCATTAAGGATAAATCCTGCTAATGAATTATACTCGCTTTCCTCAGAAAGAGGCAGCTTTTTAGGAAGGAATTCATTGATTTCATCCAAAGGCTGTGTAGCCTGTACCCAATAGGTGTTATCTGCTATTTTATCAACAATTTTTTCTTCGTCATCTTCCTCATCCTGAATTTCACCTACCAGCTCTTCCAGAATATCTTCAAGTGTAATAATCCCTTCTGTTCCTCCGAATTCATCGATAACAATAGCAAGGTGCTGTTTTTTCTGCTGGAAAATCTTCAATAGATCTGAAACTTTTTTACTTTCCACTACGAAAAATGCATCACGCATCAGATCTCTAAGGTCATCATGATCAAGATCTCCTTTTCTTTTAACAAATTCTCTGATAATTTCCTTGGTATAGAAAATTCCGATCACATTATCAATGGAATCTACATATACAGGAATACGGGAATAACCGCTATCCATGATCTTATTGATCATTTCATTAATATCTTCTTCAAAATCAATGGAGGTGATATTCTGTCTTGGAACCATGATCTGCTTGGCAGAATGATCTGTAAAATCAAATGCATTTTTAATGATCTCATAGTTTTCTTCTTCAATCTCTCCACTATCTGCACTTTGTTTTACCAAAAGCTGAAGCTCTTCTGTAGAGTGAATTTCCTGTTCTGAAGCAGGGTGAATTTTAACGAGTCTTAGGAATGTATTTGACATTAAGTTCATCAACCAGATAAACGGTTTAAAAACCGTATAGAAAACCCTCAATGGAACTGCTGTTGCCATTGTTGTAGCTTCTGATTTTCTGATTGCAATTGACTTTGGTATAAGCTCACCGAAAACAATATGCATAATGGTAATAAATACAAAACTGATTACCAATGCCACCGAAGTGATGGTAGCCTGACTCATATTGATACTGAGTGAGTGAAAAATATTTTCAATAATATGATGCAATGCGCTTTCCCCTACCCATCCTAAAGCCAGGGATGCCAATGTAATACCTAATTGTGTAGCAGAAAGATATTCATCCAGATGTTTGATGATATGCTCTGCCTGCTTGGCCATAGAATTACCTTCTGCGGCTTTTATTTGGATTTGTGAGTAACGAACTTTAACAATTGAAAATTCTGCGGCTACGAAAAAGCCATTTAGTAATACAAGAAATAAGGCCAGCAAAAGCCTGACTATGTCCGAGTCCATTTAGAAGTTGTATAAATTTAATTGACTACAAAGATATACAAAATATAAATAACAAAAAAAAGCATCGATAAGATCGATGCTTAATATTATGTTAAAATAATTCTTTATGAATTTTTCAAAGCTTCTGCTCCTGAAACGATCTCTAGGATTTCGTTTGTAATTGCAGCCTGTCTTGCTTTGTTGTAGAAGATCTTAAGATCATTTCTCAAAGCTTCGGCATTATCTGTAGCTTTGTGCATTGCTGTCATTCTCGCTCCGTGTTCTGAGGCTACTGAATCCAAGATAGCTTTAAAAATCTGAGTTTTAATAGACTTTGGAATCAAATTATCAAGAATTTCAGCTCTGTTAGGTTCAAAGATATAATCTGTTTCTACCTCTCCTTCTGTACTTTCAGGCATTGAGATAGGAAGAACCTTTTCTGTAGTCACTTCCTGAGTAGCGGCATTAACGAATTTGTTGTAAATAACATAAACTTCGTCAAATTTCCCTTCTCTGAAACTGCTCATTACTCCTTCGGTAACATTAGCAACCACATCAAAGTTCAGATTATCATAAACAGAACTTGCATTAGTATATACTGAACGGTTTCTTCTTACAGCATCGTATGCTTTTTTACCTACAGGAAGAACTTCAATCTCATACTGAGAATTGTTCTGAAACTGAAGGTTAAGCTCCTTAACAATAGAAGAATTAAAAGCTCCCGCAAGACCTCTGTTTGAAGTAACAGCGATGAAAAGTATTCTTTTAACCTCTCTTTTCTGAGCATATACAGAAACCTGGTCAGGATCAGAGCTAGAATTTACATTCTGGATAAGTTCCTGTAATTTTTCAGAATATGGTCTTAACATAACGATTGCATCCTGAGCTTTTTTAAGTTTCGCTGCGGAAACCATTTTCATAGCACGGGTAATTTGCATCGTAGATGAAATTGACGTAATTCTGCCTCGTATTTCTTTTAAGTTTGCCATTAATTTGAGTTAGTTGTTGGTTGTCAGTTGTCGGTTGATAATTTTAGAGAATTCTGTAAACTATCAACCAACAACCATCAACTAATTTTAGTTATATTTAGAAGCTAAATCGTTAGCTGCCTGCTTAAGAACGTTTGTAATATCGTTATCGATTTTTCCAGCCTTAATTGCAGCCATTGTATCAGGGTGCTTAGATCTTAGGAATTCGATATATTCAATTTGGAATTCTTTTACTTTTCTGATAGGAACGTTTCTTAATAAGTTCTCAGTTCCTGCATAGATCATAGCAACTTGGCTATCTACAGGAAGTGGAGAATTTACCGGCTGCTTAAGGATCTCAACGTTTCTTTCTCCTTTAGAGATAACTGCTAAAGTAGAAGCATCAAGGTCAGAACCGAATTTAGCAAACGCTTCTAATTCTTTATATTGAGCCTGGTCTAACTTCAATGTACCAGAAACTTTTTTCATTGATTTGATCTGAGCGTTACCTCCTACTCTCGATACAGAGATACCTACGTTGATCGCAGGACGAACCCCAGAGTTGAATAGATCAGACTCCAAGAAGATCTGTCCGTCAGTAATAGAGATTACGTTGGTAGGGATATATGCAGAAACGTCACCAGCCTGAGTTTCAATGATTGGAAGAGCAGTTAATGAACCACCTCCTTTCACGATTGGTCTAAGAGATTCTGGCAAGTCGTTCATTTGCTTAGCGATGTTGTCATCAGCAATTACTTTTGCCGCTCTTTCCAATAGTCTTGAGTGAAGATAGAAAACGTCTCCAGGGTAAGCTTCACGGCCCGGTGGTCTTCTTAAAAGTAGAGAAAGCTCACGGTAAGCAACAGCTTGTTTAGATAAATCATCATAAACGATCAATGCCGGTCTACCTGTGTCTCTGAAGAATTCACCGATAGCAGCACCTGCCATTGCAGAATATACCTGCATAGGAACTGGATCTGATGCGTTAGCAGCAACTACTACAGTATAAGCTAAAGCTCCTTTATCAGCAAGAGTTTTAACGATTTGTGCTACTGTAGATGCTTTCTGTCCGATAGCAACATATATACAATATACTGGATTACCAGCTTCAAAAAATTCTTTTTGGTTGATGATCGTATCGATTGCAACAGTAGTTTTACCTGTCTGTCTGTCACCAATAATAAGCTCTCTTTGTCCTCTTCCTACAGGGATCATAGAGTCGATAGCCACAATACCAGACTGTAAAGGTTCAGTTACCGGCTGTCTGAAGATAACTCCAGGAGCTTTTCTTTCTAATGGCATTTCGTATAACTCTCCAGAAATAGGACCTTTACCATCGATAGGGTTACCAAGAGTATCTACTACTCTACCTAACATTCCTTCTCCTACTTTGATAGAAGAGATTCTGTTTGTTCTTCTTACTGTATCACCTTCTTTTACTAATTTACTTTCACCTAGTAAAGCAACACCTACGTTGTCTTCTTCAAGGTTAAGTACAATACCTTCTACATCACTAGAAAATTTCACCAACTCTCCGTATTGTACGTTTTCTAACCCGTATACACGAGCAATACCATCACCGATGGTTAAAACTGTACCTACTTCCTCAACATTTGATTGAGTATCGAAGTTGGCCAATTGCTGTTTTAAGATCGCAGATACTTCTGCCGGATTTATTTCTGCCATTGTATGGTTGTTTTTCTTAATTTAATTGAAAATCTTTTTTAACTTGGTTCAGTTTAGTCTTTACAGACGCATCTACCTGCTGGTCACCTACTCTTAGAATATATCCCCCAAGAATTTCAGGTTTTACATGTAAGTTGATATCAAAATTTGAATCTGCTTTTACCAGGTTGGTAGATCTTAAAATCTGATCAAGGTTCTCTTTAGAAAGCTGTGTCGCTGTAGTAAGAGTGATTCTCTGTACTCCGTTGATATCTTCTACTTTATTGATGAACTCCTGAGCGATATTTTTCAGTTGGTTCTCACGTCCGTGCTTGATCACTAGTCTGATCAGGTTCAGTGAAGAAACTGAAAAATCTTTAAAAATCTGGTCTGCTACCTCTATTTTCTTTTTTGCATCAATGTAAGGAGTAAGGAAGAATTTGTTTAAATCCTGAGATTCAATCATGATCTTCACTACATCTTTCATTTCAGAAAATACAGTAGCCGTTTGGCCTGATTCATTTGTAAAATCAAGCAAACCTTGTGCGTATCTTTTAGCTACTTTAGATGTAAGCATTATTAGTTAAGGTTAGATTTGTTTAAATAATTTTGAACTAATTCGTTTTGAGCTTCGCTGTTGTCTAATTTTTGTTTCAAGATAGACTCGGCAATGTTTACAGATAAAGTACCAATTTGAGTTTTGATATCTGCCATAGCTGCATTTTTCTCAGCGTTGATAGTCTGCTTAGCAGCTTCGATTAATTTATCTCCTTCAGATTTTGCAGCATCTTTAGCTTCTCCCACGATTCTGTCCTTAATTTCTCTAGCTTCTTTAAGGATAGCATCTCTTTCGATCTTAGCTTCACGAATGATTCTTTCGTTGTCTTCTTTTAAGGTCTCCATTTCTTTTCTAGCTAATTTAGCTTGATTAAGAGCGTCAACAATAGAAGTTTCTCTGTCATTGATAGACTTTAAAATAGGCTTCCAAGCGAATTTACCTAACAGAAATAATAATGCTAGAAAAATAACAGACTGGATAATAAATAATCCTGATGAAAACTGATGAATTAATTCCATTATATAAATGTATAAATAATTATTACTTTTTTAAAGAACCATTACCTGTAACCAACCGTTACAGATAATGGTTTGATTTTAATTAGTTTACTGCGAATAGAGCAGCAAACGCAACACCTTCTACAAGTGCAGCTGCGATAAGCATAGCTGTTTGGATTTTTCCAGATTGCTCAGGTTGTCTAGCGATAGCTTCAAGAGCAGCAGCTCCGATTTTACCAAGACCGATACCTACACCTAGTACTACGATACCAGCACCTACAATTTTAGGGATTTCCATAATATATAATTTTAAAAAATTTGTTTAACTATAATTTTAATTTTCAATTAGTGAGCTGCGTGGTGTTCGTGCTCATGCTCGTGTTCCTGTACAGCCATTCCGATAAATAAAGCGGATAACATCGTAAAGATATAAGCTTGTAGGAATGCTACTAATACTTCTAGTAAATAGATCACTAATGTTAAGAATGGGAATGCAACACCTGCTGCAAAATTCTTAAACACATAGATCAGTCCGATCAAACTCATTACTACAATGTGACCTGCAGTCATGTTTGCAAAAAGTCGGATCATCAATGCAAATGGTTTAGTAATAGTTCCTAACAATTCAATAGGAAGCATAATTAATTTCATTGGTACTGGTACTCCTGGCATCCAGAAGATATGTTTCCAGTAATCTTTATTTGCAGAGAATGTTGTGATCAGATAAGTAAGGATAGCCAGGAAGAATGTCATGGTAATATTACCTGTAACATTGATTCCAAAAGGCATCAATCCTAGAACGTTAAGGAAAAGAATAAAGAAGAATACAGTTAATAAGTATCCCATAAATCTTTTATACTTGTGTCCGATATTTGGAATAGCCACTTCGTCTCTTACAAAGATGATTAAAGGCTCTAAGAATCTTGCTGCTCCGGTAGGAACTACAGATTTCTTATAAGACTTAGCCATTCCTGCAAATACTACCAGCATACAGATTGATACTAATAAAAGGATAAGTACACTCTTCGTAATAGAAAGATCCAAAGGTCTTTCGTTAGTAGGGAAACCATCTTCACCAAGTGTTAAAGTTCCCGCTGCATCCGTTTTGAAAATTTTCTCGTGGTGCAGTTTGTAATAAGAACCGTCTACCTCAGTAGTTTCACCATGCATGAAACCTTCTTTACTGTTGCTCATAAAAGCGTGGATTCCGTTGTCATAGAAAATAACCGGAAGAGGAAAACCAATGTGGTGACCATCTTTATCAACCATCAATGTAAAATCATGTGCATCCAATAAGTGATGATCGATGAACTCTTTGTTTTCTTTACTTGCTTTGTCTTTTTCTGAAAGCTCTTGGGTAGGAGCTGCCCCAGCAGCAACCTCACCGTGCTGTGCAGACACTAAGTTTAATACAAAAATACTGTAGAATAAAACTGCGAATTTCTTAAACATTGATAGGTTTTTTTCGTTGTGCAAAAATATGATATTTTTTCTATTTTCAATAAATAATTTTACTGTTTTTTATCATGATTAATTAGCTTGATCGCATAGTACGTAAGCAGCGTTGTCAGGACAAAATATGGGATTATAAAATGAAATTTATAGCCTGGGATGACTTCAAAGTTCAGTTTTTTTCTGATTAAGTACATCAAACCGAATTTTAAAAGGATCAATCCGATCACCGATAATCCTAAAAACTCCGGCGCTACTCTATTAATTAAAATAAGAAGTGTTACCATCATCATAAACATAACACTCAGGAAAAGGTAAAATTTCACGATAATAATTTCGTCCAGATGAAAAACAAATTTCCAAAGAGAAAAATGAATTAGAAATGTCAGAAAGAACAGGACGACAATTAAAATATTAGGATTAGATTTCATTTTATAATTTACTTTCACCTTGTCTTACTATATCAAGGTTTTTTTAGCTGATCACAAAAATAGACTTTTTCTATCGTATTATAATACGATTTGATATATATCATTTTTTCTCTATATATAATATTACGTGTATAGACTCTTTAGATATGCTAAAAATTCCTTATTTTTGCAAACCTATAATTTACAATACATATGTTTAATAGTTTACAGGATAAATTAGACAAGGCATTACATAATATTTCCGGACGTGGAAAAATTACCGAAATCAATGTAGCGGAGACCGTAAAGGAAATCCGTAGAGCATTGGTAGATGCTGACGTTAACTATAAAGTAGCAAAAGATCTTACTAAGAGAGTTCAGGATAAGGCATTAGGAGAAAATGTACTGACTTCTCTTACTCCGGGACAGTTGATGACCAAAATTGTTCATGATGAATTGGTAGATCTTATGGGAGGTTCTCAGGAAGGAATTAATCTTTCAGGAAAACCTACTGTAATTCTTATTGCCGGTCTTCAGGGATCTGGTAAGACTACATTCTCAGGAAAGCTTGCTAATTATTTACAGACAAAAAGAAATAAAAAACCTTTATTGGTAGCCTGTGACGTTTACCGTCCTGCTGCTATTGATCAGCTAAAAGTATTAGGAGGGCAGATTAATGTTCCTGTTTATACTGAAGAAGGTTCTACCAACCCGTCTACGATCGCTGAAAATGCAATCAATTTTGCAAAAGCCAACAACCACGATGTGGTTATTGTGGATACTGCAGGCCGTTTAGCGATTGATGAGCAGATGATGAACGAGATCAAGTCTGTACATTATTTCATCAAGCCACAGGAAACACTTTTCGTAGTAGACTCTATGACAGGTCAGGATGCTGTAAATACAGCAAAAGCATTCAACGAAGCTTTAAATTTTGACGGAGTGGTGCTTACCAAATTAGATGGTGATACAAGAGGGGGTGCTGCATTAACGATCCGTTCTGTAGTAGAGAAGCCAATCAAATTTATTTCTACAGGAGAAAAAATGGAAGCTTTAGATCTTTTCTACCCTGAAAGGATGGCAGACAGAATTCTGGGAATGGGAGACGTTGTTTCCTTAGTAGAAAGAGCTCAGGAGCAGTTTGACGAAGAGGAAGCTAAGAAACTTCACAAAAAAATTGCTAAAAATGAGTTTGGTTTCGATGACTTCCTTAAGCAAATCAACCAGATCAAGAAGATGGGTAACATGAAGGATTTGATGGGAATGATTCCTGGAGTTGGGAAAGCAATCAAAGATGTAGAAATCAGTGATGATGCATTCAAGCATATTGAGGCTATCATCTACTCTATGACTCCTGACGAAAGAAGAAGACCTTCTATCATTAATACACAAAGAAAGAGCAGAATTGCTAAAGGTGCAGGAAGAAAGATAGAAGATGTGAATCAACTGATGAAACAATTCGATCAGATGGGTAAAATGATGAAGATGATGCAAGGACCTCAAGGAAAGCAAATGATGCAGATGATGAGCAAAATGCCTAATATGCCTGGAATGGGTGGCATGCTTGGAAAATAATTCAAATAACAATATGCATAAAAAACCTCTCAGAATTTCTTCTGAGAGGTTTTTATTTTATTTAGATCTGTTTATTTAAACTTATATCCTAATCCGATCTGTAAGAAATTCATCTTCAGCTTTTCATCATTAACAGGATTTTTAAGCATATTAGTAAGTCCAAAACTATAACGTGCATCTACAAATAATCCTTTATAAACATTATAATCAGCTCCGAAGAACAAACCGAAATCCGTAGACTTCATATTATCATTAAAAGCTCTTTCAAGGAACTCCTCTCCTTCTCTGATGGCTCTTGGATCTGCCATAGCTCCACTTACTTCTATTTTGGCTGTAGTATTTGTCTTAAAGCTTACATATGGCCCAGCATAGATTCCCAACTCAGGTGTTGCATAATATCTTGCTGATATAGGAATTAAAATCCTGTTAAAATTAAGCTTTTCAGTCACTTTAATATTGGAAGGAAATCCTACTTCAACTTTTCCACCTAAATTTGCATACTCAACTTCTCCCTGAACAGCAAATTTATCGTTGAATTTGTGTTCAACCAAAGCGCCTACATAAAATCCGGATTTAGATTTTAAACTTCCACTTACCCCTTCAAATTCAGGATTTTCATTGGAGTTTAGTTTTGATAATGCATAACCGGCTTTTACCCCGAATTTTGTCTGCGCATTCAAACCTGCAACAAGCGCAAGCGCCGACACTAAAAGAATTTTTTTCATGATTATTATATTTTAATTTCTATTTGAAATAAAGCTCAAAAATAAACTTTTCCCGCTTTACTTATATTGTTTTGTTTTTTATTTTGCAAACACGTATTTAACTCCAAAAGTCACAGAAGATAAATCCAGTCCGAATTTATAACTGTTCCTACTGACAGCTCCCTCATAGTCTCCTTTATATCTATTATATCCAAATTCTCCCAGGGTAGCTTCAATACTCCAGTTTTTGTTAAGGAAATAATCTAAACCTGGCTTGATATTAACCCCGATATGAGTATAATTATTTTTCTGGGAACCAAAATAATAAAGAATAGGATCTCCTCCGTTACCAGAGCTGGTTGCTTCTATTTTAGACTGACCAAACTCCAACGGCACCTGTAATTGGCCAAAGATGTATAACTTTTCAGACAAAGTCCAGTACTTTCTAATAAACGGAGCTACCACAAATGCATTATCCGTGTCTTTAATTTCAAGTATATTACTTACACCAACATCCCCAACTTTATATTTTGTAACGGCACTTTTATACCCCACTCCTAATCCTACAGCCAGATTTGAATTGATGAAGTATCCTGCAGTGGGAAGAATTTTAAAAACATCATCCTTTCTCAGGTTGTTGAATTCATTGCTTTCATTGTGACGATACTCTACCTGTCCGGAAAGATAAGTTGTTCCCTTAGTAATTTGGGCATTAGAAAAGCTGAAAAGAGCGACAGCTCCTGCCAATAATAGTTTTTTCATGATTATTATATTTTAATTTAAATAGTAAAAAAGCCCCAAGAAATTCTCAGGGCTTCATTGCTATATGCTTTGTTTATTATTTTGCAAATACATACTTAACTCCGAAAGTTACAGAAGATAAATTCAATCCGAATTTATAGTCGTTTACTCTCTTAGCTCCGTCAACATCTACTTTAGAAGTATTGTATCCGAATTCACCGATAGTAGCTTCGATAGACCAGTTTTTGTTTAAGAAATAATCTAAACCTGGCTTAACGTTAACTCCGATAGAAGTGAAGTTGTTTTTAGTAGAAGTAGATGTAGTAGCAGTAGTTCCTCCAACAGTAGTTGTAGAAGTTGCTTCATCTTTATTTTGACCAAATACCATTGGTACTTCTAATTGACCGAAGATATATAATTTCTCACCAACAGTCCAGTATTTTCTTACAAATGGAGCTACAACAAATCCAGAAACAGTTTCTTTTGCATCTACAGTAGTTGCACCAATTGTAGAAACAGTTTTTGTGTTATCATTTTTGTAACCTAAACCTAAACCTACTGCTAAGTTAGTATCTACGAAATATCCTACAGTTGGAAGAACTTTGTAGCTCTCAACTTTTTTATCTGTATTGTTATTTTCAGTTTGAGAATAACCTACTTGACCTGATAAATATGTAGTTCCTTTAGCAATCTGAGCGTTTGATAAACCAAAAAGTGCAACAGCACCCGCTAATAATATTTTTTTCATTTTAAAAAATTTTAATACTTTCTGAGGGCAAATTTACAGTGGCCTCCACGAATATTAAAATTTGTTAACGTGATTAATATCATTGTTAAATATTGATCTTTTGTAAACATAAATCGTAGTCAACAAACCTTTTTGATTTTTTCACAATATTATGAATAAAAAAATTTCGATTCTTCAATTAGAGATCGATATCTTTGCTCTTTATGATTTGTCATTTTTGTCAAAAATAATACCCTTGAAAGAATTTTTGTTAAAATTAATAACGTAAAATATTAACATATAATTAATTAACTCTTAAAAATTAAACAATTGTTTATGAAATTTCAGAAAAAGCTCAACCCTCCTTTTGAGAATTATATTTAAAAAATTCACAATAACCCTCAGAAAGTAAGTTTAATAGAACTTTAAGAATATTCTATATATCACTGTATCCTGGAGCATTATTAATCAGAAGAAATAGACTTGATGATGAGAAATAAGAAACTCTGGCTTTTGGCCAGAGTCTGCTATACTGTTTTTAAACTTTCTTATTTCAAAAAGAAGTTGTATCCAAGGTTTACTGCTCCTACATTCCAGCTATAAGAACCCCATCCCACTTTTCTACTGTTACTGATTGACTGGTATCCTAAGTACAACTCTCCTTTAGACATTTGATATCCGAATTTTGGCTGTGCATAGAAACCTCCGTCCATACCATCTTTTGTAGAAATACCATATCCAAGGTCTAACCCTACAAAGATAGGAGCACCAGAAAATTTATACTTACCGGATACTGCTACCGGAATAAATCCGAAATCATCAAAATTATCTTTTCCAAAGAAATGAGAATATCCTGTTGTAACTCCAAGGTCAAGACCTTTTGTAATATTCCACATATAAGCAGCGTCTACACCTAATGTAAATGAAGAAATATCACTTGCATCAGATACAGGAACACCAATATGTCCACCTAGTTTAAAACCTTCCTGTGCTTGAGCAGCACCTCCTAAAAGTGCAAAAGCACCAATTAATAATAGCTTTTTCATTTATTTGACTAGCGTTTGAATTATGGTGCAAAAATACTAATTATTTCTATGATAAACTAAACCACTAAGAATGATATTATTTAAAATAAAAAAAGCAGAACAAATTTGTTCTGCTTTATATCTTGATAGATTAAAATCTTAAAGAATTAGTTTCCTCCGAATTTGAAACCGATACCTACTTGCAGGAAGCTGTTCGTTAATTTTCCGTCTCCTGAATCTTTTGCCAGGTTAGAAACACCGTAGTTGTATCTTGCATCAAAGAACAATCCGTTTTCCAAAGCATATTCTGCACCGATGAAAGGAGCAATATTCAAAGTATTCACCTGATCTTTGATATCTACTTTATCTCCTAAACCAAATTCAGCAGCAAGCTCTCCCGGAATCTCCGCTCCTCCTGTTACTTCATATTTTGCTTTAGCAGTAAGGATAATACCAAAACTTGCACCAGCAGAAACAGCTAAATTTTCAGTAATAAAATATTTAGCAGATACAGGAATCAATAAAGTACCGAAAGTCGTTTTTGCTTTTACACGAACATTTCCGTCGAAATCTCCTTCAAATGCACCTGTTTCGTCTACTTTTCCTCCAAGTGGCGAATATAAAACTTCCCCCTGAATTCCGAATTTGTCTCCGAATTTATGCTCAACCAAACCTCCTACATAGAATGTATGCATTGGATCTGAACTCTCAGATTGGCCATCAGCCTTCATTTTCAACGTAGATAAAGAATATCCGGCTTTAGCTCCAAATTTTGTTTCCTGAGCGTTTACATTTGCTCCCATGACAGCTACTGCTGCAATAAGTAAAAGTTTTTTCATTGTAATTAGTCTTTAATTTTAGGTCTGCAAAACTAATTATTTTTTTCTATTAAACAAATTTTAAAGAATAAAACAAACGTTAATAGAAGGTTAATGGAAACTTTTTTACATGAAATTAGTCATTTCTTAGTCTTTTTTCCTCATCATTATATGCCAGGATAATTTTTCTTACCACAGGATGTCTTACCACATCTTCTTCCGTAAGATGCACAAACCCAATTTCTTTTACTCCTCCTAAGATTCTCATCGCCTCTTTCAATCCGGACTGCTGATTTTTTGGAAGGTCAATCTGGCTTGGATCTCCGGTAATGATAAACTTAGCATTCATCCCCATTCTCGTCAAAAACATTTTCATCTGAGCATGAGTGGTATTTTGCGCTTCATCAAGGATAACAAAAGCTTCATCCAGAGTACGCCCTCTCATAAAAGCCAGGGGTGCTACCTCGATTATTTTTTTCTCCATGTAACCTTCAAGCTTTTCATGAGGGATCATATCGCGAAGTGCATCATATAAAGGCTGTAAATAAGGATCCAGTTTTTCTTTAAGATCTCCCGGTAAAAAACCAAGGCTCTCCCCTGCTTCTACTGCAGGTCTTGTGAGAACAATTCTTTTTACCTCTTTATCTCTTAAAGCCCTTGCAGCCAATGCCACACTGGTATATGTTTTTCCGGTTCCCGCAGGACCAATTGCAAAAACCATATCTTTTTTCTCTGTTTCCTTAACCAGTTTTTTAAGATTAGTGGTTTTCGCTTTTATTATTTTTCCATTGACTCCCTTTACAATAATATCCTGATCAAAAATCAGTTGTTTCTCATTTTCGTCTTTAATATTGAGAATATTTTCAACATCTTTAAGCTGTATCGAATTGTTTTTAGAAATAAAACTGACGATATCATCAAGTTTTTGCTTCAATATGTCTAAAACCTCCTGATTTCCCATCGCAAAGATAAAATGATCTCTTCCTGTAATTTTAAGAGTGGGGAAGCTTGATTTTATTAAGTTGAAATATTGGTTACTAACTCCATAGAAGATTTTCAAATCAGTATCTTCCAAATCATAGGTTAATTCAAACATGCAGTATTTTTATTTTAGATTTTAAAATTAAAGCTTTTTTTCAAATTTATATCAAATTCTTTTCAACAATCTTTCGGGCATTCTTTTTATTTTAAATAACTTTGCAATACTTCACTATTCTAAAATTGCTCATGTCAATTATTACCCTTACTTCGGATTTCGGAAATTTAGATTACAGAGTTTCGGCTGTGAAAGGCAAAATTCTGTCTCTAAACCCTGAGGTTAATATTGTTGATATAACCCACGATATCCAGGCATTCAACCTTATACAAACTTCATACATTGTAAGAAATGCCTATAAATACTTTCCAAAAGGAACCATACATATCCTTGCGGTAGACAGTTTTTTCAACAAATCAAGAAAAAATATTCTTTACAAAGCAGATGGCTCTTACTTTCTTGCAGCAGACAACGGTCTTTTAAGTCTTATATTTTTTGACATCAAACCTGAAGCGATCTATGAGATTACGCTGAATAACCGTTTTGATGATATCATAGACTTCACCTCTACTGATATTTTTGTTCCTGCAGCCGTACATCTTGCAAACGGGGGACTCCCGGAGGTCATTGGACGGAAAATAGAAACCACTAAGCAGCTGATGTTCCCAAGACCTGTCCTTAATGAATCTGAGGGAATGATTATTGGGGAGGTTACCTATATTGATAATTTCGGAAATATAATTTCAAATATCAGCAAAGATTTCTTCGAAAGTGCCGGCAAAGCCTATACAAGTTTTACCATAAAATTCAGAAATCTCACCCTTTCAAGAATTTTTTCAAGCCATACGGAAGTCGTTTCCGATTGGGAAAGGGAGACAGAATTCCACGGGCAATCCGCTGCGATCTTCAATGACAGTCAGCTTTTGGAACTTACCATCTATAAAGGGAGCAAGAAAAATGGGGCCAAAAGCCTGTTTGGATTGAATGTAGGCGAGAATATCTATATTGAATTCTCCTAAAATTATATATTTCATAAAAAAACCGATTTTTTTTATATATTTGTCAAAATCTAAAAATCAAAAATGGCAGAATACAAATTATTGCTTCCTTCCATGGGAGAAGGGGTTATGGAAGCGACAATTATCACTTGGTTATTCAATGAAGGTGATAACGTAAAAGAAGATGACTCTGTAGTAGAAATTGCAACAGATAAAGTAGATTCAGACGTTCCGACACCAGTTTCGGGGAAAATTGTAAAAATTTTAAAGCAAAAAGATGAAGTTGCCAAAGTTGGTGAAGCCATTGCTATTTTAGAAATCGAAGGAGAAGGCACTTCATCAGAGGAAGTAAAAACGGAAACTCCGGCTGCTACTCCGGACACTGAAACATTAAAAACAATTGAAGAGCCATTACAAACTGTAGCTGCTTCAAATGTAGAATTCTCAGGAGACCTTTATTTATCTCCACTTGTAAAATCAATTGCACAACAGGAAAACATTTCTGAAACTGAACTGAAGTCTATCAAAGGAAGCGGTTTGGAAGGAAGAATTACCAAAGAAGATATATTAGCCTATGTAGCGAACAGAGGAAACCAGCCGGCTCAGCAAGCAGCTCCGGTACAGGCAGCTTCTGCTCCGAAACCGGCAGTATCTGCTCCGGCAGCTACGGTTCCGGTAAGTGCAGGTGATGAGATCATTCCAATGGACAGAATGAGAAAGATCATCGCTGAAAATATGGTGAAAGCAAAA
Source organism: Chryseobacterium sp. KMC2 (assembly GCF_016756935.1). NCBI lineage: Bacteria > Pseudomonadati > Bacteroidota > Flavobacteriia > Flavobacteriales > Weeksellaceae > Chryseobacterium > Chryseobacterium sp. KMC2. The sequence continues at coordinate 10,529 of NZ_JAESIT010000013.1, read as the reverse complement.
CATATTGCTCCACACGTTACTTCTTTCATAGAAACAGACGTTACCAACGTTGTAAAATGGAGAAACAAAAACAAAGCAATCTTCGAAAAACGTGAAGGTGAAAAACTGACGTTCATGCCTATTTTTGTGAAAGCGATTGTAAAAGCAATTCAGGACTTCCCGATGATCAACGTTTCTATCAGTGGAGACAATATCATCAAGAAGAAAAACATCAATATTGGTATGGCTACTGCCCTTCCTGACGGAAACCTTATTGTTCCTGTTATTAAAAATGCAGATCAGTTATCACTGTCAGGTCTTGCAAAAGCAATCAATGATCTGGCTTACAGAGCAAGAAATAAAAAATTAAGACCGGAAGATACACAAGGAGCTACATATACCATCTCTAATGTGGGAAGCTTTGGAAACCTTATGGGAACTCCAATTATTCCACAGCCTCAGGTTGCTATTTTAGCAATTGGAGCTATCGTTAAGAAACCTGCGGTTCTTGAAACAGCAGACGGAGATGTTATTGCGATCAGAAACTTAATGTTCATGTCTCACTCTTATGACCACAGAGTAGTAGACGGATCTTTAGGAGGAATGATGCTGAAACATGTACATGACTATCTTGAAAACTGGGATCTGAACACGGAGATATAAAAGCAGAAGATACTTCCTTTAAAATTTAACCAGAAAACAATAGTCTAACCAACACTTAAACAGATATTACATGAAAAATGCAACTCTAATTGCAATAATTTCACTAAGCCTCATTATTCTTATTGATCTTATTCAGTTTATTTCCAGTTTTTTTGAGTTTTACTCTATGGAGCTGTTTCGCGTTTTTGGTGTTTTAAATCTTATCTGTTTTATGGGAATTCTACAGTTTTTCGTTAAATTATACAATAAACAAAAGGAATGAATCGTGAGCTCAGGGAACTTTTTGAAATAAAACAGGACGAAGAAAAAAGTATTCAACCTACTGGCCAAAACGTAAAAAAACATATTTTGATACGTCTTGCAGTACTTATTTTTGGAAGTGTTGCTTTTTTAATTGCCATGAGCCAGGCCAAAGGCTGGGATGTTCTGGGTTACCTTTTCCTTATGATGATATTTCATGCTGTATGGCTGCTTTTCATCATTATCGAAATGGTCATTCTTCAGGGCAGCGAGAAACTTAAACTGAGGAATGTAAATTTAATTTTCACCCTTGTTCTCTTATTGATTTATGGCATAGGAAGTGCCGTCGTCTTCAGCGGATCTTAAAATAAACTACAACAGGCTTTCATTTTTGAAAGCCTGTTTTGTATTATAATGATATTTGTTTTTTATAGATACACCCTATCAATTCTTTCAAAAATTATTCTATTTTTGCACCAGACTTTAATTAAGACACCAATCGGTGTTTATATACAATCTTTTCCCGATAAGGATTTTAGACTTGAAATTAAAAATACTATTTTAAGCATTGGGATTCCAAAAGAATTAAGTGTAAATAATACCCTATCTATCGCAAAGTTTTTAGAGGAAATATAAATCTCAAAATTTTACCGTAATTTCATCCCAGAAAATAGACAAATGCTGAAAATCCTTGCTTTTATACGGAGATCCGTTAAAAAATCTTTTGACAATATTCGGAATGAGCAGCTAAAATATAATCTGCTTCAAGCCATTCCCTTCTGGATAGGATCTGTTATTACCGGTTTTTTTGCTGTATTGTATGCCAAAATATTTGCATGGGGTGAAAACCTCATGAATTTTATCTTTAATTGGCATGCATGGATGATTTTCATTATAGCCCCTGCCGGATTCGTACTTTCCTGGTGGCTGGTAAAAGAATTCGCTCCTAATGCTAAAGGAAGTGGTATTCCACAGGTAATGGCAGCAGTAGAACTCGCCAATCCGAAGGAACATAAAAAGATCAGAAGCCTTTTAAGTCTTAAAATTATTTTTTTCAAAATCCTGTCTTCTGTCATTTTAGTGATTGGAGGAGGCGCCGTAGGGCGTGAAGGTCCTACAATTCAGATTGCAGGTTCTGTTTTCAGAAAAGTAAACGAATACCTTCCTGAATGGTGGCCGAAAATTTCCAAAAAAAATATGATTATGACCGGAGCTGCTGCCGGACTTGCTGCCGCCTTCAACACTCCGTTGGGTGGAATTGTATTTGCAGTAGAAGAACTTTCAAAAACCCATATCAATTATTTTAAAACGGCTTTATTTACAGCCGTTATTATTGCCGGCCTTACTGCACAAACATTAGCCGGATCTTATCTCTATTTGGGATATCCGAAAACACATGATGTTTCTTTACTCATTATGTTCCCTATTGTGCTTGTAGCGGCAACTGCAGGTATTCTTGCAAGCCAGCTTTCCGTTATTATGCTTAAAATCAATAGCTGGAAAAAGAAAAAACTGAAAACAGATAAAGCCACGGTGCTGTTTCTTATTATTTGCGCCCTGATTATAGCCTCTATCGCTTACTTTATTAACAGGGAAATTCTGGGTTCAGGAAAAGAGATTATGGAACGTGTTCTTTTCACCAAAGATAAACATGAAGACTGGTATGTCCCGATTTTAAGAATGCTTGGTCCTGCCCTTTCTTTTACATCAGGAGGTGCAGGTGGTATTTTTGCACCGGCTCTCAGTGCCGGAGCAAGCATAGGTTCTGTAATCTCAGGAGCTATCCACCTAACACCCAACGAAACCAATGTTGTGATTCTCGCCGGCATGGTTGCTTTTCTGACAGGAATTACCAGAGCTCCGTTTACTTCAGCAATTATCGTTCTGGAAATGACCGACAGACATTCCTTAATTTTCCACCTTATGCTTGCCGGAATGGTATCTTCTATTGCCTCTATTTTAGTAAGCAGACATTCGCTGTATGATGTACTGAAGGTTAATTTTTTAACGGAAATCCGAGAAAAGGATTAGTTTAGACTTAAATCCTGCACCCTTGCGCGCTCTTATCTCAACTTTAGCGCTCAATTATTTCACCCCTACTCTTGCATATTATAAATATATTTTCTAATTTTGCACCTCGAAATAATTAACAAATTCATTTAACATTATGAACAATTACGAAACTGTTTTCATTTTAACTCCCGTTCTATCTGAATCACAGGTAGAGGAAGCAGTGAACAAGTATGTAGATCTTTTAAAAGAAAAGAACTGCGAAATCGTTGCTAAAGAAAACTGGGGATTAAAAAAATTAGCTTATCCGATCCAATTAAAAAAGAACGGATTCTACACTTTAATCGAGTTTAAAGGAGAAGGAACTATCGTTGGCGATTTAGAATTAGCATTCAAACGTGACGAAAGAGTAATCCGTTACCTTACAACAAAACTTGATAAGCATGCTATTGAGTACGCTGTAACTAGAAGAACTAAAGTAAAAGCAGCTAAAGCTTAATTAATTAACCCTATTTTTTAAAACGACAAGACATGGCAATAGATGAAATGGCTAAACAAGCCTCAGCTGGAGGAGAATCAGAAGTAAAATTCCTTACTCCGCTTGATATCAATACAAAATCTGAAAAGAAATATTGTAGATTCAAAAAATACGGAATTAAGCACGTTGATTACAAAGATGCTGATTTCTTATTACAGTTCGTTAACGAGCAAGGTAAAATTTTACCAAGAAGATACACTGGTACTTCTTTAAAATACCAAAGAAAAGTTTCTGCTGCTATTAAAAGAGCAAGACACTTATCTTTATTACCATACGTAGCTGACTTATTAAAGTAAGATATAAAAGAAACAAGAAGAAAGAGAAAAGACTTCGGTCATTTTCTCTTTTTTTAAGTTGCTGAATAAATAATTAATTCTAACGATTTTTAGATTAAAGGAAAGAAATAATTTTTAAGACACCTGTCTTTTTTCTTTTTTCTTTGTTCTTTTCTCTAAAACTAAAAAACGGACAACAACAATGGAAATTATCCTAAAAAAAGACGTAGAAAACTTAGGACTTGAGTTTGATACAGTAAACGTAAAGCCAGGTTATGCTAGAAACTTCTTAATCCCTCAAGGATTTGCACTTTTAGCTACACCTAAAAACAAAGCTACTTTAGAAGCAACTTTAGAAGCTAGAAAAGAAGAAGAAGCTAAATTAATCGCTACTGCAAACACTGTAGTTGAGCAATTAAAGAAAACTTCTATTACTATTCCTGCAAAAGTAGGTTCTGGAGACAAATTATTCGGATCTATCAACAATGGAGATCTTTCTGCTGCTCTTGCTAAGGCTGGAGTTTCTGTAGAGAAGAAATACATCAAAATCCCAGGAAACACTATTAAAAGAACTGGTAAAGTTACGGCTAACATCAGACTACACAGAAATGTTGAATACAATTTCGAATTCGATATCGTTTCTGACGCTCCTCCTGCTCCAGCAGCTCCGGCTCCTGCAAAGAAGGAAGCTCCTAAAACTGAAGAAGAAGCTTAATAAGCCCATTTCTACATATACAGAACCACTTCATCTGAAGTGGTTTTTTTGTGCAGTATATCCAGCCTTCCTGTTCTGGGAACCGTTTACTTATCGCCTCTCAGTTTCTGTTGGTATTCCGTAGGAGGCACCCCTATTATTTTTTTGAAAATATTGCTAAAAGAAGATAAGCTATTGTAGCCCACCATCATCGCTATTTCATACATATTGTATTTTCCTTCCAGCATAAGTTCAAGGGAGCGGGTAATCCTTAAAGCTCTTAAAAAACGGACGTAATTCATCCCTAAAATCTCTTTAAACTTCCTCGACAGGGTTCTTGTACTCATTCCGAATTCTTTAGCCGTAGATTCAATGCTAAGTGGCTTCTCAAGGTTGGCATGAATGTACTTTGCAATTTTCAGCAGTGTTTCATCTTTTGGAAAGGGATGCTGAACCGGAAATGCCAGTTTTTTATCAATAGTTTCGGAAAGAACACCCTTTAAAGCTTTAAGAAAATTATACTGAGAACCATCATTTTTTATGATTTTCCCATCCCATTCTTTTGTATATAAAATCATTTCCCGGAGTAAGTTATTAACCGAATAGATATTAATTTCATCAAAACGGCCATTCTCCTCCGCCTCTTTTTTAAAATAGAAATTATACAAATCTACTTTCGGACTGGTAGAGAAAATATAATGGGGTGTTCCGGCCGGAATCCACATAAAGCATCTTGCCGGAAGATACCAGTGTTTCAGTTCTGTGAAAACGTGTACAATACCTCCTTCTGCATAGATTAATTGTGCAGAACTGTGGTAATGAATATCTGTAGTCACATTTCCCGTAAGCACATGATATACATAAAATTCGGCATCTTCTTCTTCTACTGCTTTAAAATGACTGTCATTCATAGGGTAAAGGTAAGAAGAAATTTCAAATTGGCGTAAATGAGCAAATCTTTTTCTGTTTTCACAAATAGGGTCATATGCTAGTGATCGTAACTTTGCTGCATCAAAATCATTTTAGCAAAAATCCTTTAAATAAATTATGAATATGATATTTAACGCATGTAAATATCAATGCATCGCGTTGTGCTTATTATTGGTAAGCAACCTTTTACATACACAAATGATCGATTATCAGCATCTCAGCTTGCAACAGGCTGTAGGCATTGGTCTGAAAAACAACAAGAACATTCTGATCAGCCATTTAAAACAGGAAATGTCTGTTACCAAAGAGAAAGATCTTAAAATGGAAAAACTTCCGGACATTGAGTTTCATACCAGCTATAATCAGGTGACCAATCTTTTTCAGCATCAAAACGGTGTATTCAATGAAGCTACAAAATATGACGTCATCAACGGAATGTATGATTTTACCTTATCAGCTTCAATCCCAGTATATATGGGAGGAAGAATAAAAAATACGGAAAAGAAAGCAGCTATTGACACTGAAATTTCAGGTTTGAGAACTCATCTGGATGAAAGACAGCTTACCATGGAGATTATTACTGCTTTTCTACAGATCCACCATTTAAAAGAACAGCAGAGCCTTATTAATGATAAAATGAAAGAAGATTCTGTGAATATCAAACAGGTAAAAGCATTAAAGGCCAATGGTGTAGTTACGGTGAATGAGGTACTGAGAACTTCTTTACAACTATCCAACCACAAAATGAGCTGGACAGAACTTGACAATGATGTTCAGATTGCAGAACATAAGCTGAAAACCATTCTTTCTCTTCCGGAAAACCAGGAAATACATGCAGATACAGAAGATCTGATCTCTGATACGGTGACTATTCCTTACCTTGAAGAACTTACTGAAACCGCTTTACACAAAAATGAATCTGTAGACATTACATACAAAAATCTTTCTCTGAAAGAACTGGACCGGAAGATCACCAAAGCCAATTATTTACCTAAAATTACGGCAGGGGGTGAATATTTCTTAAAATATCCGAATATGATGTTTTTCCCTCCGGAACCCTATGCCTACCGCTTGGGAATGCTTGGAGTGAATCTCACCTACCCTATAGAAAACCTGTATAAAAATAAATACAGGATGCAGGAAGCGAAAGAGAATATTGATCTGGCAAAACTTCAGATTGAAGAGAATGATGAGAAGATCCGACACAGTGTATATGAAGCCTACAAAAAGTTTGAAGAAACTGATCAGAAAGTAAAAATAGCTGAAGAGGCTATTGATCAGGCTAAAGAAAACTATCGTATTGTAAGGACAAAATATGCCAATAAATTAAGTCTGATCACCGAGCTCATTGATGCCGATAATACTTATCTGGAAGCTGAATCTAATCTTATTTCTGTAAAAATTAACCGACAACTAAAATACTACCAACTCCAATATACGATTGGAAACTTATAAAAACTATGGCAAAGAAAGAACTGACACAAAAGGAAAAAAGAATCAACAAGACCATTACTTTACTGGCCTGGATCCTGATTATCAGCGGAATTACTGGAATGGTGAGTTTTTATCTGTTTTCAAGGAAAAATGTAACCACCAATGATGCTCAAATCGAACAATATATTACTCCTGTATCCAGTAAAGTCTCAGGATTTATCAAAACGATCAGATTCAATGAAAATCAATTTGTACATCAAGGTGATACACTGATCGTGATAGACAACAGGGAATTTGTAAACCAGGTAAAAGTAGCAGAAGCCAATCTTCATACGACGACTGAAAATATTACAACCATTCAAAGTGGGGTGAGCACTAAAGAAAGCGACACCAAAATCATTGATGCCAAAATAGCTTCAGCCAAAATAGACATCTGGAAAACTGAACAAGACTATAAAAGATATAAAAACCTGCTATCGGAAGATGCTGCTACAGAACAGGAATTTGAAAATGTAAAGGCTTCCTATGAGCAGGCGAAAGCCAATCTCATGGCATTGGATCAGCAGAAAAATGCGGTCAGAGCCGGAGCCAATGAACAACAGACCAAGGTTGCACCGGCCAAAAGCCAGATCCAGCAGAGTTCTGCCAACTTAAATAATGCCAAACTTTTCCTTTCATATACTGTTATTACTGCACCTTACGACGGATGGGTGGGTAAAAAAACAATTCAGGAAGGTCAATTAATCAAGGAAGGTCAGGCCTTGGTACAGATGGTCAGCAAAGAAAAATGGATCATTGCCAATTATAAAGAAACCCAGCTTGGACAGATTGACCAGAAGCAGGAAGTGACCATTACAGCAGATGCGTATCCCGATATTGAGTTCAAAGGAAGGGTTGTTTCTGTTTCACCGGCATCAGGATCTCAATTTTCCTTGGTAAAGCCTGACAATGCTACCGGAAACTTTGTGAAAATAGAACAGAGGTTTCCCGTGAAAATTATCCTTGATCACAATAAAGATAATGAAAAACTGCTTTCCGGAATGAATGTTCTGGTAAGTGCGAAGAAGATATAGTTTGAGAGTATTAGGGTTTGAAAATACTAGAGTATTAAAATGCAAAATCATACTTCTTTTTATTTTCCAATCATCATATTTCAAATTTTCAAATTAATGTTAGATTTTTTTAGCGAAAAGGCAAGACCGCAAAAATTACAGATCTGCTTATTTTTTTACTGAGCATATTTGTCATTTTACCTTTTACTTTTACACCTTGCTCTTTTGTCTTTTCGCTTTTTTTATTCCACAGAAAAAGTGAATGCATCTATCTGCATTCTCAGCTTTTCACCACTATTCTATGCAACACAATACAGTTTATCATCAATGGTTACCTCAATGGCTGAAACTACCACTTCTTGTACTGGCATTATTTCCCCATATCATGTTGTTGTCGCTGTTACATTCCAACAGTGCTTTCACCTCTTCTTTTATGGGGGTAGATTCCGATGACATTCAATACTTAATGATGTTGATGTATGGGACATTTGTCGTTACTCTCTTAGTTTTACAAAGGTTTATGGCCTATTTCAGTGTGAAATATTATGTCCTGCTGATGTCTTCTGTTTCAGTAATTCTTCTTTATATTTTATCTGTCACCAATGATTATCATGTTATTTTGGTCATACGATTTTTAGAAGGTTTTTTTGGACTGTTGGAAGGCGCTATTTTCCTGCCTTTAATTATAGCCGAACTAAAAACCAGACACGCCAAAGTTATTGCTTACCTCTTTATGTATTCTCTTATGCTGACAGGAGGAACAGTAACAACAACCTTATTAAAATCAAGTATTCAGGATTACGATTTTCAACATATGATTTTAATGATGGCGTATTTTCACGTTTTTGTATTGATACTGGGAATTGCTATTTTCAACAGAAATCGATTTTTTCCTAAAAAACCACTGTACCAAATGGATCTTCCAAGCTGGTTTTTACTCTGGGTATGCCTGCAATCGGGAGCATATGCTATTATCTATGGAAAAAGACTGATGTGGCTTGAGTCCGATACAATCGTTATCTGTTTATTTATATTTATGATTTCCGGAGGATTATTTATGCTTAAACAAAGATCCTCAAAGCGACCCTTATTCCATTTTGAGGTTTTCAATTCAAAAAATGTAATTACAGGGATGATTCTCTTCTTTATTTTCTATATCATCCGCTCAGGATTGAATAATGTATACAGCATTATGGCGACTGTATGGAAATGGCCATGGGATTATATCGTTAATATTCAATATTGGAATGTAGCAGGAACACTTATTGGAGTTTTTGTATCAGGCATTTGTCTGGTTCGTGGAATTTCTTCCAGAATAGTCTTCTTTACAGGGTTCCTTTTATTGGCAATAGATTGCGCCTGGTTTACCTATACTTTTTATCCGGATACAACCCTTTCCACCATATGCCCGCCCTTATTTCTGCAGGGTGTAGCCCAGGGATTATTATTCACTCCTCTGGTATTCTTTCTGATCTCAGGAATGCCGGAAGAATATGTAGCAAATGCCAGTGCCATGGGAACTACTACCCGCTTCTGGGCAACAGCCAGCGGATATGCTTTAATGCAGAATGTAATGCTTTTTTTAACATTAAAACATTCTGATGCTCTTAGTTTTACCCTTACTGACACCAACCCTGTCTTTTACAGCCAATGGAATCAGGTTTTTGGAGGCCATATTTCAAAACTGCCGGTCAATGAATCTCTATCGATGACTGCAGGAGCTTTTAAAGCAAAAATAACGGCTCAGTCCATTCTTCTTTCCAATATGGAAATTTTTACAGGATTATTCTGGCTAGCCTTGATAACAGCCCTTCTCTTACTGCTGTATCATCCCGTAAAAATAGCTGTAAGAAATATTATGTAATGCAGTAAAGAAAGGAAACTGGATACAGTATTGACGTTTCAGTGATCCATAATGCTCTTCCGAATCCCACTTTTGAGTCCCTTTCAACTTTGGCCAGCTTATTGTTCGTTGATTAAAACGGCAATACTGAACAAATATCTACGTTTAAATACAAAGCATAGTATGGAAATTGAAAAGATTTTACAGGGACAAAAAGATTTTTTTAAAACACAGCAGACCAAGAATATTGCATTCAGGAAAATGTATCTTGAAAAGCTCCGAAACCTTCTCATAGCCAATGAGGGCATGCTGTATGAAGCAATTAACAAAGATTTTGGAAAATCTAAATTTGACACCTTTACCACAGAGATTTCTTTTTTATTAAAGGATATTGACTATTATTTAAAAAACCTGAAATCTCTTTCTAAACCTAAGAAAGTAGGTACCAACCTTGTCAATCAGCTTGGAAGCAGTAAAATTTATTCGGATCCGCTGGGATGTATATTGGTTATAGGTGCCTGGAACTATCCTTATCAGCTGTCGCTCTCCCCTCTTATTGCCGCTATTGCTGCGGGTAACTGCTGTATTTTAAAGCCCAGCGAAATAGCAGAAAATACCATGATGGCCATGGCAACAATCATCAATGAAAACTTTCCTTCTGACTATCTGTATGTATACGAAGGAGGTATTGATGAAACAACAGCACTTTTACACTTGAAGTTTGATAAAATATTTTTTACAGGAAGTACTAAAGTTGGAAAAATCATCTATAAAGCTGCTGCCGAACATTTAACTCCTGTAGTTCTTGAATTGGGAGGAAAATCTCCTGCCATTGTAACCAAAGAGGCTAATCTTGAAGTTGCTGCCAAAA